>DNFG01000266.1 GCA_003487005.1 Bryobacterales bacterium | reverse complement strand
GCAAACAGCGCCATGTCGGCCTTTGCAAACCAGCTTTTCGCGTCGCGTTCCATCCGGTCGCGCAGTTGGGGCAGCAGACGCTCCATGTAAGCCGGTTCGCGTTCGGCGTCCGGCTTCGCCCGTTCGGCGGCGAGTCGGACCAACTGCGTGGCGTGGCGCAATGCCTGCGCACTGGAGGGGATCTCGGAGAACAGGAAGTCCCGCGCCGCTGTGGCCTTCGCCTCGGCGGCGAGGCGGTCCAACGCCTCTTTCGCGGCGACGGATTCGCGCCATTCCTTCCGCTGCCGGGCCCACGGCACCACCGTGTCCTCGTGTGCCCTCACTTTCTCGATGATCCGCCCGCGCTTGAGACCGGCCAACTGGCCCTGCGCGTTCTTGTAGCGGTTCAGGAGGGACTTCAGCGTGGCCGCCACCGCAATCGTGCCCGCTTCATCACCCTTCGCCGTCTCTTCGAGCAGCCGGATCCACTCGCCATACAGCGCCTCGCGGCGCACGAAGAAGTCGTCGCGCCGGCCCTCCATCTCGGCGGCGGTCAGCGAGCGCACCGTCGTGCCCGGATAGCCTAAAACCATCACAAAATCGCCTTCCTGAACGCCTTTTTGCGCGATCGGGAAGAAGAATTCGGGCTTGTATGGCACATTGGACGCGCTGTACGCGGCGGGCTGCCCGTCTGGCGCGACGTAGGCGCGCGCCATGGCGAAATCGCCCGTGTGCCTTGGCCACATCCAGTTGTCGATCTCGCCGCCATATTCTCCAACCGCGCGAGGCGGCGCGTACACCAGCCTGACGTCTCGCAGTTCCATGGTTTCGATCAACACATACTGCACGCCGCCATCAAAGGCAGCCACGCGGCAGCGCGCGTGAGCCTGCTTCTCACACTCAGCCACCAGCGCCTTCTCCTTCGCCTCGATCGCGCGAAACCGCGCGAGATCGTCCGCCCCCGCCGGCACTGCGGCTTCGACGGCCTTCGTCACATCGGTGAACCGCCGCGGCACGGTGACCCGCGTCGTCTTCGAGGGCAACTCTTCGGCCTGAGTCCTGGCCAGAAATCCATTCGTGATCAGATCGCGCCCCGGCCGGCTGTGCTCCTGCAACTGACCGAACAGGCAGTGATGATTGGTCGCGATCAGCCCCGTCGCCGACACGAAGCCCGAAGAACAGCCCCCGATGTTCACCGCCCCGGCCAGCAGGCCCGTGCCGCGCGACGGGTCCCACAGCCGCGAAACCGGCAGTTCCAGCCCCTGCTGTTTCAACCACGCGGCATCGATCTCGACCACCTGCATCGGGGTCCACTTCCCTTCCCCAGCCGTCAGCAGCGCAGCCGAGGCGGCCATTATCGCGATCATTCTCTTCACGACTGAGTCTCCTTGTCCGCCAGCGCCTTCCGGCCGGCGTCGAGCACTTGAATAATCCGGTCCACGTCATACACCGCCCCGCCCCACGCGCCGCCGCTGACATCCTGCAGCGCGGCCCACAGTCGCGTGTCGTCCGGCAGCGCCGGATCTGCCTGCAAATCCTCGCGCGGTGAACGCCGGGCCAACTCCCGCGCGCCCTCCTCCGCCCCGAATTCGCACCCGTCCCAGCCCACCAGATCCACGCGCCCCTCCATCGTGTTCCGATCGATGACGATCCCGATCAGATCGCCATCGCGCAGCCGTCCCAGCGGCCCCCCGGCGAGCGCTTCCGGCGAAATGTGACCGATGCAGGCGCCCGTCGAAACGCCGCTGAACCGCGCGTCCGTCAACAACGCCACCTGTTTGCCGAACGGCAGGTGCTTCAGGGCGGAGGTCAGTTGGTAGGTCTCCTCCATGCCGGAGCCGAGCGGGCCACGGCAGCACAACACCAGCACATCGCCCTCGCGAATCGCGCCGGACTTGATCGCCGCAATCGCCGCGGGCTCGGAAGTGAACACCCGCGCTGGCCCGCGCTTGCGGTACACCCCGTCGGGGTCCACAACGGCCGGGTCGATCGACGTACTCTTCGTCACCGCGCCCTCGGGCGCGAGGTTGCCCACCGGGAAGCAGACCGTGGACGTCAGCCCGCGCCCCCGTGCGCCGTCCGGACTCATAATCACTTTGTCCGGGTCAATGCCCTCCTGTTCGCGAAGCCGTTCGCGCAGCACCGCCCGGCGCTCGCTCTGCGCCCACCAATCCAGCGCCTCGTCCCACGTCACGCCCGCCGCGGTCATCGCCTTCGTCTCGATCAGCCCCGCGCGCCGCAGATGCAGCATCACCTCGGGCACGCCGCCCGTCAGGAAGACCTGCACCGTCGGGTGCCCCACGGGCCCGTTCGGCAGCGCGTCCACCAGCCTCGGCGTGGCCCGGTTCACGCGGCTCCAGTCTTCCACCGTGGGCCGAGTCAGCCCGGCATGAAAGGCTATCGCGGTCAAGTGCAACACCAGGTTGGTGGACCCGCCAAACGCCGCGTGCACCGTCAGTGCGTTATGCAGCGCCTCGGGCGTCAGTAACGACGCGGTCGTCCGTCCATCGGCGATCATCGCTGCAACCGCGCGGGCGCTCCGCCGCGCCATGTCCCGCCACACCGGCTCGCCCGACGGGGCCAGCGCCGCGTGCGGCAACGTCAGGCCGAGCGCCTCGCCCACCACCTGCGCCGTCGCCGCCGTCCCCAGAAATTGACAGCCGCCCCCGGGCGACCCGCACGCCCGGCAGCCCATCTCCGCCGCATAGTCGAGCGTGATCATCCCGTGCGCGAAACGCGCCCCGATCGACTGCACAATCCCCGCGTCCTCGGCCCCTTCGGCCGGCAGCGTCACCCCGCCCGGCACCATGATCGTCGCGTGTTCACGCATCGACGCCAGCGCCATCATCATCGCGGGCAGGCCTTTGTCACAAGTCGCCACGCCCACCACGCCCTTCCGCCGAGGCAGACTGCGCGCCAGGCGGCGGAAGATCTGCGCCGCATCGTTCCGGTAAGGCAACGAGTCAAACATGCCCGTCGTACCCTGCGTCCGTCCGTCGCAGGGGTCGCTGCAGTACGCGGCGAACGGCACCGCGCCCAGCGCCTTCAACTCCCGCGCCGCCTCCTCCACCAGTAAACTCACTTCCCAGTGGCCCGTGTGAAATCCAAGCGCCACGGGCGTTCCGTCGGGCGCGCGCAACCCGCCGTGCGTGGACAACAACAGCACCTCGGGCCCGGTGAGCGCCCGAGGGTCCCAGCCCATGCCGACGTTCTGCGTCCAGCCGAACAGGTCCCCCGACGGCGACGACGCCAGCATTTCCGGCGTCAGCGGCAGCGCGCCCTCGGGCCCCTGCCCGCGGCTTCGCACGTCAAAAACGCTGCGATCGCCCGAGTCGAGAATCGCCGCCAGCGGCGGCCGTGATGGAGAGTCAGACATGAAGCGGCACCATCTTCGATGATATGATCTCGCCCATGTCCCTGACTCGCCGCGCCGTCCTGGGCACCCTCGCCGCGGCCTCCTACAACCGCGTTCGCGGCGCCAACGACCGTGTCAACATCGGCTTCATCGGCTATGGCCTCATCGGCGCCCAGCACGTCCACGACTTCCTCCGCCAGGACGACGCCAACCTCACCGCCGTCGCCGAGGTCTATCAACCCCGCCTCCAGCAAGGCCTCGAAGCCATCCGCGCCAAGCCCGGCATGAACCCCCGCGGCCACTCCGACTTCCGCCGCCTGCTCGACGACAAAGACGTCGATGCCGTCTGCATCTCCACCCCCGACCACTGGCACGCGCTGATGTCCATCATGGCCTGCGCCGCGGGCAAGGACGTCTTTGTCGAGAAGCCGATGACCCTGTTCGTCCGCGAAGGCCGCTGGATGATCGATGCCGCCCGCCGCCACAAGCGCGTCGTCCAGGTCGGCACCCAGCAGCGCAGCGGCCCCCACTATCAGACCGCGCGCCGCCTGATCCAGCAGGGCCACCTCGGCCACATCACCTCCGTCCGCATGGGCGCCTACCGCAACGTCATGCCCGGTTTCGGCCGTCCCGAAGGACCCGTACCCGATGGTTTCGACTATGACCAGTGGCTCGGCCCCGCCCCCAAACGCCCCTTCTCGCCCCATCGCGGACTCTACCATTTCCGCTGGTTCTGGGACTACTCCGGCGGCCAGATGACCAACCAGGGCGCTCACGACGTCGACATCCTCCTCTGGATCCTCAAGCAAAAAGGGCCGCTCGCGGTTTCCAGTATCGGCGGCCGTTTCGCCCTCCAGGACGACGGCGAAACCCCCGACACTCAGGACACCCTCTTCCGCTTCCCCGACTCCACCGCCACCTGGAGCCACCGCGAAGCCGCCCACGGGCCCGTCCCCCCGCGCGGCGCCTACTACTACGGCACCAAAGGCGCCATGACCATCACCCGCGAAGGCTTCGACATCACCGGCGACCTCAACCGCCCCCCCGAAAACGCCATCCCCACCTTCCGCGGTCACCCCCAGGGCGGCCCCCGCGCCGCTCAGCGCCCTCCCGAACCCTGGATCCCCCCGCAAACCATGCCCGGCAGCGTCCAGCAACAGTTCGACCTCCACACCCGCAATTTCTTGGATTGCATCAAGAGCCGCCAGCAACCCATCGCCGATGTCGAGGACGGCCACTTCACCTCCACCGCCTGCCACCTCGCCAACATCAGCCTCCGTCTCGGGCGCACCCTCCACTGGAACCCCGAAACCGAACAGATCGCCGGCGATGCAGAAGCCACCGCCATGCTCGAACGCCCCTACCGCGCCCCCTGGGACAACGTCCTCAAAAGCCTGCTTCGCTAACCCGTCAGCGAACCGGCCACCGCACTTCCGTCTGCCATTCAGCCGGATCCGTCACCTCGCCGGGGTCCGTCAGGTAACACTCCATGCACGGCCCCGCCGTCTCGCGCCCGTTCGCCTTCACCCACGCCCCCAGCGCCGCGTGCGCTTCCCCCAACTCGTCGTATGGACCCGTGTGCACCACCACCGCCGCCTGCACCTCTTCCAGTTCCACGCATTGCACCCGGCCATTGCCCTCCACCGGTTTCAACACCGGCATCCCGGCCTCCAGGTCCACCGTGCCATCCGGATTCCACGACAGATACCGCGTGAATGGCTTCCCCGCCGGACCCGCGCCGCTGGCCATCGCGTACAGAAACACCTCGGGCAGCAACCCCTGCAGCAGATCCCCAAGCCCGGCCGCGTCCGCCGTCGCCGGAATCACCAACGCCCACATTCCAGGCTCGCGCCTGACTTCAATCTGCGACAGCATCGCCTAACTCCTCCAACGAATGCCCGTATCCAGGCTCTTCCGGCAATATTCGAGGCTGCGTTCCAGATCCAGCTTCTGCTGCACCTTCAACGCCTCCGCATACGCCGGAGGCCGTTCGCCTGGCACGTCCGCGATGATCATCGGCTTCATCAGCGGCCGCCCTTTCTTGACCAACTCCACGAACCGCGCAAACTCCCCGGCCCGCGCCTTCGGAAACGCCTTCCAGAATTCGTCCTCCAGAAACGGCACGATCCGGGGCGGCCGCCCCGTGATGATCTCCAGTTGCATCGAAGCCTGCGGACAACGCTCCCGGTGCAGCGACACGATCCGCGCGAAATCCACCGACCCCTCGCCCACCGCCGTCCAGTGCGCCGCGCATCCGCGCTCGTGCTCGAACAGCGCCGTGTCGCGGATGTGCGTGGTCACCGTCAACGGCGCCAGCACCTCCATCGTCACTTCCGGGTGCTCCGCGCACCAGATCGGATTGCCCGTGTCCAGACACGCCCCCACGTAGTCCTTGCCCGCCTCCTCGATCAGCATCTTCAACTCCCACGCCTGCAAGTCGCCCGAGTGGTTCTCCACCGCGATCTTTACGCCCGTCTCCAGCGCCACCGATCGCGCCCCGCGGAACACCTTCACCGTGTTCTCAATGTGCTTCTCGATCGGCACCGGACCCAACCGGTCCGCCAGATCCCCCAGATAACAGCGCACCGACGACGCCCCCACCGCCTTCGCCACCCGCAGCGCCTTCCCCAGATGCTCCGACGGATCGCCCAGCGACGCCCGGTACGCCTTCGCACTTGGACAAATGCACCCCGTCCCCGCGTCGATCGTCACCCCCAACTCCGCCGCGCGCCGCCGCACCTTCTCCAGATGCGCCGCCTCCAACGACTCGAAATCGTTCAGCGACGAGATCTGGATCGTGTCCAGCTTCTGCGCCGCGCAGAACTCCAGGTGCTCCATCGCCTTCCAGCGCCACGCGCGCAGCGAGTACGTGTCATATCCCAGACGAATGCCCGGCGCGGCGGCACGCAATCGCGTTGCCGCGGCGGCCAGCGGGGTTGAAAGAAACGTTCGGCGTAGCATACAAATCGCTTTGTGTGCCATCGTAGCAGGATCGGCGCAGCCGCCGGCCCTTCGCACGCAACACCTGCTACTCGCCCGTCAGATCCAGCCAGAACGTCGTCCCCTCCCCGTTCGACGACCGGAACCCCACACGCCCGCTCAAATACCGCTCCACATAGAGCTTCGCCGAGTACGCCCCCAGCCCCGTGCCCTTCTGTTTCGTCGTGAACGAACGCTTGAACACCTGCCGCTGCACGCTGTCCGTCATCACGCCTTCGTTCCAGATCTCGATTCGCACACCCTTGCTCAGGGGCTTCACCATCGCTTTCACGGCCCCCCCGTCCGGCGTCGCCTCCAGCGCATTCACCAGCAATTGCTCCAGCGCCCGCCGCAGCAGCGCCGGGTCCGTCACCAACTTCATCCCCGGTTCGCCCGCGCACAGGATCCGCCGCCGCGCCGCCACCGGCTCCGTCTCGAGTTTGCGCGCCGTCGCCCGCACCAGTCCCGCCGAATCCACTTCCCGCAGTTGAACCCCCAACTCACCCTTCTCCGCCGCCAGCAGCACGTTCTGCGCCTCCAGCCGCCGGCTCAACAGGATCGCCGCATCCGCGACTGCCCGCGCCTGCCGCCAGTTGTCGCTCTCCGCCGCCTGCGCTTCCAGCGCCACCTCCGCCAGCCTCCGCACGCTTTCCGCCGACCCCTGCAACTCCTCACTCAGCGCCGTTTCCATCACCCGCCGCCGCTGCGCATCGCTGATGTCGGTCATCACACACACCAGCCGGGCCGGTCCCGATTCATCCAGCGGCCGTACCGACACCATCGACTCCTCATTCTCGCTCCGCTCGTCCAGTTGCCGTTCCATCAAGCACAGCTTCTTCGTCACCTGCCCCCCCATGCCCGCGGCAGTCGCCTGTGCCAGCCCACAGTCCAGGCAGTGCGTGCTGGTTCCACATCCGCCCCGAGCCACCTCCCGGTGAACACATCCCAGCGCCTCGCCGACTCGCATCCCCTCGTAGTGCGTATTGCCCGCCGCCCGCGCCGCCCACCCGAAGGCCTCGTTCGCCAGCAGAATCTGCCGCTCCGCATTCAGGACCACCGCCCTCGACTGCACTGCGTGCAGCAAAGCAAAGATCAATTCATGATCCGGCAACTGGTCGATCTGCTCTACGATCTCTTTCCGCGAGAGCTTGTCCGCGGGCAAGGGGTTGGGTAATGGCGGCACTGCCTTGTCCTCGATAGAGTTATCGGCTCGCTCCGCCAGTTCCAGAGGAAATCTTGACTACCCACCCAAACTAAATTGACTCACTCCGGCAGATACCGGTCCGGCTCCGGCACCGCCGCCCCGTCCTTGCGCGGTGACGACGCCCCCGCCTTCACCCCCGTCCGGCTGTTCCACTCCACCGCCTGCCCCCCGCCTACCTCGTTCGAGTACGCCCCCACCACCTTCACCTCGTGCTTCCACCGCCGCAGCGTCCGGATCTCCGCCGCCGGCACCCGGTCCTCCACCGTCACTCCGCACCCGCCCATCTTCGGCCTCGTGAACCGCGCCGCCTCCAATGCCTCCTGCACGTTCATCCCGTGATCCACCACCCGCGACACAAACTGCGCGTGCGCCTGCGCCTGATTCAACCCGCCCATGATCCCGAACGCAATATGTCGCTCTCCCTTCTCCATCATCGCCGGAATAATCGTGTGAAATGGACGCTTGCCCGGCGCCAGCACATTCGGATGCCCCTCTTCCAGCGTGAATAATCCCCCCCGGTTATGCAAGTGAAATCCAAAGCCCGGCACCCCGATCCCCGACCCGTACGCCAGGAAAATACTCTGAATCAGCGAAACCAGATTCCCCTCCGCGTCCGCCGCCGCCAGATACACCGTGTCCCCCTCTCCCTTGATCGGAAACACCCCCGGCGCCACGTCACATGCCGCCCGCCCCTTCCGGATCAACCCCGCCCGCTTCGCCGCGTACTCCTTGTCCAGCATCTCCTCCACCGGCGCCGGCGCCACCCGCGCATCAGCCACATACCGCCCCAGATCCGCGTACGCCAGCTTCTGCGCCTCAATTTCCAGATGCAATAGCGGCGCCGCCAGCGGAGACATTGCCCCCAGTTCAAACTTTTCCATGATATTCAACATGGATAACGCCGCAATTCCCTGTGAATTCGGTGGAATCTCCCAAACCCGCCAGCCCCGGTATTCCGTCGATATCGGTTCCACCCACTCCGGCTCGAATTCCGCCAGATCCTCCCGCGTCAGCGTCCCCCCCAGCTTCTCCGACTTCCCCACCATCGCCTCCGCGATCGCCCCCCGGTAAAACGCCCCCGCTCCCTCCGTCGCAATCAGCCGGTACGCCCGCGCCAGATCCGGATTCCGGAACACCTCCCCCACCCCCGGCGCCTTCCCGTCCCGCAGATACACCGCCGCCCCATCCGCGTCCCCCTCCAACTTCTTCACCTGCGAATCCCACTGCGCCGCGATGATCTCC
>DNFG01000109.1 GCA_003487005.1 Bryobacterales bacterium | reverse complement strand
ATGTTTTCTGACGACGGCGAGCCACGGAACCGAACAGATGCTGGTGCAGAGGCTGTTGTCGGCGAGGAATCAGCGGGATGCGCGAACGGCGTTGTTCGCGTCGTGGGCGGTGATCTGCTTTCAGTTTGCCCTGTTCCTGGCGGTCGGCCTGATTTTGTGGGTGTACTACCGGGATACGGGTCTGGCGGTGCCGGCGAAACTGGACCGGATCTATCCGCAGTTCATCTGGGATCATCTGCCGGTGGGGGCGGCGGGGTTGATCATGGCGGCGGTGCTGGCGGCGGCGATGTCGAATTTAAGCTCGGCGTTGAATTCGCTGGCGTCGACGAGCATCATGGACTTCTATAAGCTGAGAGTGACGGACCGGGAAGAGGGGCACTATCTCGGGATGGCGAGGAAGGCGACGCTGGTGTGGGGCGTGGTGATGTTCGGAATCGCGTACGTGGCGCGGCATGTGGACTCGGTGCTGGAGGCGGGGCTGGGGATTGCGTCGATCCTGTACGGGGCCTTGTTGGGGGTATTTCTGCTGGGGGTGCTGACGAAGCGGGTATCGGAGCGGGCGGCGATGGTGGGGATGGTGGCTGGGTTCAGCATCAATCTGTTCGTGCGGTTTGCGACGCCGATTGCGTGGACCTGGTATGTGCTGATCGGCACGGTGGTGACGGCGGGGGTCGCGCTGGCGGCGGCGGTGGTGCTGGGAGATTACAGGAAAGAGGAAGCCGCCAGTGACTAAACCGGGATTGCGACGCGAGTTGGGGATCTGGAGCGCGGCGTCGCTGGTGGTAGGGACGGTGATCGGCAGCGGGATCTTCCTGGTGCCGAAGACGATGGTGATGAACACGGGATCACCGGAGATGGTGTTGCTGGTGTGGGTGTTTGGGGGGCTCTTGTCGCTGGCGGGGGCGCTGACGTACGCGGAGATGGCCGCGGCGATGCCGGAGGCGGGAGGGGAGTATGTGTATTTGAGCCGGGCGTACGGGCCGTTTTGGGGGTTTCTGTACGGCTGGACGCAGATGTGGGTAGCGAAGAGCGGAGCGGTAGCGACGATTGCGACTGGATTCGCGCTGTATCTTGCGAATTTTCTCCCGGTGCTGGACGAGCGAATGTTCACGATTCCGGTGCCACTGGGTGAGGCTGGCGGGGCTTTGCCGGTCACGGGAGGACAATTGGCGGCGATTGCCCTGATCCTGTCTCTGGGATTCCTGAACTGGTTTGGAGTGAAAGAGGCAGCGGGGGTGCAGGTGGCGGTGACGATCCTGAAAGTGGCGCTGATCGGGGGTGTGATCGCGACGGGATTGTTCGGGGGCAAGGGGACGGCGGCGAATTTCGGGACCCAGACGGCGGCGCCTGGGGGGATATTGGGGTTTTTCGCGGCGTTGGTGGCGGCGTTGTGGGCGTATGACGGGTGGAACAATTTGAGTATGGTATCCAGCGAGGTGAAGGAACCGCAGCGGAATCTGCCGCGGGCGCTGATTTTGGGGACGGCGATGGTGATGGGGATCTATCTGCTGACGAACGTGGCGTATTTCTATGTATTGCCGGCGGCGGAGGTGGCGGGGAGCGACCGGGTGGCATCGGTGATGATGAGGGCGGTGGTGGGAGAGTGGGGAGCGGCGGCGGTGTCGGTGGCGGCGATGATTTCGATGTTCGCGGCGTTGAACGGGAGTCTGCTCTCCGGGGCGAGGGTGCCGTACGCGCTCGCGCGGGACGGGCTGTTTTTCCGGCGGTTTGGGGAGGTGAGCGCGGTGCACCACACGCCGGGATTTTCGGTTCTGGCGTTGAGCGGGTGGAGTGCGGTCCTGGTATTGAGCGGGCGGTACGACCAGTTGCTGACGATGGTGATCTTTCCAAGCTGGATTCTGTACGGAATGAGTACGGCGGCGGTGATGGTGCTGAGGCGGAAGCATCCGGAAATGAGCAGACCGTACCGGACGCTGGGATATCCGGTGGTGCCGCTGCTATTTGTGGGGGTGGCGGCGGTGCTATTGGCGGTAACGCTGGAGAAATCGCCGAGGGAATCGGCGTTGGGGCTGGTGGTGATTGCGGCGGGAATCCCTTTCTACGCGTACTGGAACCAGAGGAGGCAAAAAGGGGTGGCTGCGGGGGCTCCGGAGGGCTGATTTACGATTCTTGTTCCGAAATCGGAACAAACCCCTTGTAAGTTCGGCCAAAGTAAGGTAAAAAGTGCATAGAAGGTTCGGGCTGTAACGGTTGTGTTCCGAAATCGGAACCGAGCGCCGGAGGAAGACGGAGCAGTCCGAAGCTCAATTTGCAGGGAGCGAATCAATATGGATGTCACAAAAATGCTGGCGGAATTACGTCAGGAGCGGCAGGCGATCGAGGAGGCGATTCTGACCCTTGACCGCCTGGCTCGTGGACAGGGTAAGCGTCGGGGTCGTCCTCCCGGCTGGATGGCGGCGCTGAAGGAGAAGCCTGCGGTCAAGGTCCCCGGCCGCCGGGGCCGTCCTCCGAAGGCATCGAAAGAGGCCAGTTAGGCCCGGAAGCGGGCATCGGAGCCTGCAAGGGAAGGAAATCCACCCAAGTGGAAACAAGCCTGGGTCCGGCGGGGCAACTATGCTCCGCCGGACCCAATGCCATTTACGGGGAGGTTCAGGGGTACAGGAGATAGCGGGAGCGGACGGCGAGGAAGCCGGCGAGCTTCTCCGACAGGGCGGGTTCGAGGAAGCGCGGGTCGATCCCTGCCTTGAGCTGGCCGATCAGTTCCTGATTGGCGATGAGGCGAAGGTTCCGATCGAGGTCGATCTGGCCGGGGTAGAGGCGGTGTAAGGCGGCAATCAGTTCAAGGCCGAGGCGGATGGAGGAAAAGCCTTCGCGGTCGGTGATGACGAAGCGGACGCCTTCAATGGACTGGCCCTGGAAGTTGGAGGACTGGGGGGTGAAGCGGGTGGGGTAGACGCGGATGCCGGGGATCATGCGGCGGTTCAGTTCGGCGGCGAGGGCGGGCCCGGAGATCCAGTCGGCGCCAACCTGTTCGAAGGGGGCATCGGTCCCGCGGCCGACGCTCCAGTTGCGGGAGTACTCGATGAGGGCGAGGGCAGGGTAGAGGAGGGCGGCGTTGAGGCTGCGCATGGAGGGGGAGGGGTCGATCCAGGGGAGATTGGTGGAGTCGAACCAGTCGCCGCGGCGCCAATCTTTCATGGGGACGACATCGAGGCGTGCGCCGATTTTGTCTTCGGCGTTGATGAGGCGGGCGAGTTCGCCGAGGGTCATGCCGTGGCGGAGGGGCATCACGGTGCAGGCGACGAAGGAGAGTTGGTCGGAGTCGGCGAGGGGTCCTTCGACATGGACGCCGGTGATGGGATTGGGGCGATCGAGGACCAGGAAGAGTTTGTTGGCGGCAGCGGCGGCTTCCATGGCGTTTTTCATGGTGGAAGAGTAGGTGTAGAAGCGTGCGCCGATGTCCTGGATGTCAAAAACGAGGGTATCGATGTCGTTGAGCATGGCCTGGGAGGGTTTGCGGTCTTTGCCCTGGTAGAGGCTCCAGACGGTGAGGCCGGAGGCCTCGTCCTTGCCGTGGCCGACGTTTTCGTGGTCTTCGGTGCCGAGGAGGCCGTGTTCGGGGCTGAAGAGCGCGGTGAGTTGGACGCCGGCGGCGAGCATGGCGTCGATATTGCGGCGGCCATCGCGGGTGCGGCCGGTGTGGTTGGTGATGAGGCCCACGCGCTGGCCCTTGAGACGGGCGAAGGACTCGGCTTCGAGGACATCGATGCCATTGAGGACGGAGGCGTTGCGGGCGACGGTGCGGCGCGGGGGGGTGCCCTGGGCGGTTTCGAGATAGCTGGTGAGCAGGACGTCCTGGGCTTCGACGCCGACAGCGGCTGCGGTGACGGTGGCGATGCGGGCGCGCAGGGGGCTGATGGCCTTGCGGAGAGAGGGGTGGACGGAGTTGGCGAGGAGGACGATGAAGGTGTCGGTGGAGGGATCGACCCAGAGGGAGGTGCCAGTGAAGCCGGTGTGGCCGAAGGAGCCGATGGGGAAGAGTTCGCCGCGGTTGGAGGAGAAGGGCGAGTCGATGTCGAAGCCAAGGCCGCGGAGGATGGGCTGGTGGGGGGGCGAATTGGGTTCGGTGAACTTGCGGATGGTGAGGGGGCTGAAGATGCGGGGGCCGCCGGGGAGTTGGCCGCCACGGAGGAGCATTTCGGCCCAGCGGGCGAGGTCGTGAGCGTTGGAGAAGAGGCCGGCGTGACCGGCCACGCCGCCCATGTAGCGGGCCGTGGGGTCGTGGACGGTGCCGCGGAGGATCTGGCCTTCGACGCGTTCGGTGGGGGCGATGCGATTCCGCCAGGAGGCCGGGGGATTGAAGCGGGAGTGGTTCATGCCAAGAGGTTTGAAGACCCGGTTGGTGACGAACTCGTCGAAAGGCTGGCCGCTGACGGTGCGCACGATTTCGGAGAGGAGGACGAAGTTGATATCGCTGTAGATGAAGCGCTGGCCGGGTTCGGCGACGGGGCGGTCGATGAGGGCGAGTTGGATGCCGGTATCGTAGCCGGACCATTTGGGTTTGAGGTCGACGTCGGGGCGGAGGCCGGAGAAGTGGATGAGAAGCTGGCGGACGGTGGCGTCGGATTTGCCGCCCTGGTAGTTGGGGAGGTAGTCGGTGACTTTGTCGGAGAGGCGGATCTTGCCGTCTTCGAACAGGGCCATCACGGCGGAGGTGGTGGCGACGATTTTGGTGAGGGAGGCGACGTCGAAGATGGTGTCGAGGGTCATCCCCTCGCGGCGGGGCACGAGGGCGCGGTGGCCGTAGGCCTTGCGGTGGAGAATTTTGCCGGGTTGACCGACGAGGAGGACGGCGCCGGGGATCTGGTCCTGTTTGATGGCGTCTTCGATGAGTTCGTCGAGTTGGGGAGAGGCGGCGAAGCGCTCCTGGGCGGCGAGGGGGAGGGCGAAGGCGAAAGTGAGGGCAAAGAGGACGGTTTTCATGAGAATTTGGCGGCGAAACGGTCGAGAATGCGGGCGAGTTCAAGGTCTTTGGCGGTGATGCCGGCGGCGTCGTGGGTGGTGAGGTGGACGGAGACGCGGTTCCAGACGTTGAACCATTCGGGGTGGTGGTTGAGTTTTTCGATCTCGAGGGCGGAGGCGGTCATGAAGGCGAAGGCGTGGGTGAAATCGGGGAAGAGGAAGAGGCGGTGGAGTTTGCCCTGGTCGATGGTCCAATCCGGGAGGGATGCGAGGGCCTCGGCGAGTTCGGTTTCAGATAGTTTTTGGGTAGGCATGGCGGTGGATTCAGCGGCCCTCCACTGGTATCAAGGCGCCATTGGTGTCGGCGCCTGCGTCGGAGGAGAGCCAGATAGATCGGAAGAGC
>DNFG01000492.1 GCA_003487005.1 Bryobacterales bacterium | reverse complement strand
AAATAGATGGTTTCCAGGATGCCGCGGTCCACCGGCAGCAGATGGGCGGTGAAGCTGAACTGGCCTTCATCGAGACCCGAGTTCATCAGTACCTCGGGGACGTGCCGGTGGTCGAGGAGCGAATAGGCGGCGAAATTCTCGGTCACTTCACAAAAATGGGTCTTCAGGCTGGGTTTCCGTCCCGCGCCACTGGTGCCGCTCTTGGCATCGCAGATAATGCCGGCGTTCAGGTCCAGAAGGCCAGAGGCAACCAGGGGGCGGATCGCCAGATTGGCGGCCGTCGGGTAACAACCGGGATTCGAGAGCAGGGCGGCGCCCGGAATCGCGTCGCGGTAGAACTCGGGCAGGCCGTAAACCGCCCTGGCAAGCCAACCGGGGGCGGCATGGGCGGTTCTGTACCAGCGCTGATAGTTTTCAGGAGTCCTGAGCCGGAATGCACCGCTGAGGTCGATGATGCGTACACCCCGATCGAGCAGGGGCGGGGCGAGGTCAATCGACACCTCGGGCGGCGTCGCCAGGAAGACCGCGCGGATGCCAGCTGCCTGAATCGCCTCCGGAGTGCACGAGATGCGCTCCGGGCCGTGATAACCCAGCGGTTGCGGCCGTTCGGTGGAATCCGCGCGGTGCTCCAGCAAAAAAGGAGTGGCGCGGGAATGGCGGGCGAGAATGCGCTGGAGTTCAACCCCGCTGTAGCCGCGGAAGCCGACAATGCCTACATTGATGTCCATGGCGGTCGTGCTCATGCTGATCTCGGATAATTATACATCCGCATGCATAAATATAACACACTCCACCTGCGAGTACCCCTTGTTTCGACCGTAGCACGAGCGGCGGGACAGCCGGCAGGTGGCGGTGTCCGGCGCGACTGGTAGTAAAATACCGGCATGTCCGATAAATGGCGGTTCCTTCTGGTCGTGGCAGCGCTGGTTTTCCCGCTGGAATTCCTCCAGGCGCAGCCGCGATTAACGAGTTCGACATCTGGTGCATCGGGGCGCCTGGACGGAGAGAACTTCGTGCTGGAGGATCAGCGAAACCGGTTCACCTTTCCGCAGGACAAGTCGCTGATTGTCTATTTCGAGTGGGACGCGGATCCGGGCGACTACGCGCTGACGGCGACCTGGAAGGATCCAGCCGGCAAAATCGGCTTCATTTCCACGGATGTCCGCATGCGGACCACTTCGCGCAAATTGCGGGCCTATTGGGAGTATTATCTGGCGGAAGGGATGCCTTCCGGCTACTGGCAGGTGGAGGTAAGGGCGAACGGGCAGCCCGCGGGTTCTCATGCATTTGAACTCGTGATTCCTGAGGCGGCGCGGGAGACAGCGAAGAAGGCTCCGGCGCCGCCGACCCTGGACGAGTTGTATAAACTGCGCGCGTCCATCGTCTTTCTGCACCGTCACGCCGCCGACGGGCGGGTGCTGGACACTTCATCGGGGTTTGTCATCCGGGACGGACGCATTCTGACGGCGTTCCAGGCGGTGGATGGGGCGGACCATGTCGTCATCGAATATGCGGGCGGGCGGAAGGAGCGAGTGGACCGCCTCCTGGCATGGGACGCTCGGCGGGACTGGGCGCTGCTGCCGGCATCGACGGACGGACATCCCCCGCTCCAAATCTCGGAGCGGACCCCGGCCATCGGAGACCGGCTCATCGTCTTCAGCGTGGAAGCGGAGTTGACCCGCGTGATTGGCGGGATTGACCTCGCGGGCCGCGTGCAGGACCGGCAGGCTGGGGAACTGCTCCACCTGAATCCGAATCTGCCCTTCGCGGCGGTGGGGGGACCGCTGCTGGACGAGTTCGGCAAGGTGATCGGCCTCGTGATTGGCAATCTGCTGCCCGGCTCACGGGGACCGGTGCTGGGAATGGGGACCTCGCCGGAATTCTACAACCGGCTCACGTCGTTCAACCGGGTCCTGCCCATTGGCGCGATTCCAGCGGAACCAGCACCCGGAGAAGGGCTATTCTCGACGCTGGTGGAGAAAGGCGTGTTTGTCCGGCCGCTGGCGCCCCACGAGAACTTCATCGCGGCGGGAACGGCGCGGCAGACACCCCAGGAGGATGGCATTCTGCGGGCGGGTGAGGAGATGGCCCGGTTCTCGCGGCGGGATCCGCAGGTCGTTCTGATGAGCCTGTGGGCGCTGCGGCAGAAGCAGAAGCGCGTGGAAGGCATGGTTTCAGCGAAGGTCCACGCGACGGACAATTCGGTGCGCGTGGCCGCGCCTCCACTCCTCCTGAAGCTGACGAAAACACTGCCGGTGCGGCACACGATCAGCTTCTCGCCATCGGTGCTGCCGGCGGGGATCTACCGGGTGGACCTCGAGTGGGATGGCCGGACGGTGTGGCGGACGTTCCTGGAAATCACCGAATAGCGGCTATTCCAGACGGTAATTGGGGGCTTCCTTGGTGATCGTGACGTCGTGGACGTGGGATTCCTTGAGGCCCGCGATCGAGACGCGGAGGAACTTGGCGCGCTCCTGCAATTCGGCGATCGTGCGGACGCCGGTGTAGCCCATGCCGGCGCGAAGGCCGCCGACAAGCTGGAACACCAGGTCGGCCAGCGGCCCCTTGGAGGGAACGCGTCCTTCGATGCCCTCGGGGACGAGTTTGCCGGCGTTCTCCTGCCCGTAGCGGTCGGCGGAACCGCCTTCGGTCATGGCGCCGAGTGAGCCCATGCCGCGATAGGCCTTGAAAGAGCGGCCCTGGTAGAGGATGGTCTCGCCGGGGGATTCGTCGGTGCCCGCGAACAGGGAACCGATCATCACCGAATCGGCGCCGGCGGCGATGGCCTTCGTCACGTCGCCCGAGAACTTCACGCCCCCATCGGAGATGAGCGGGACACCCGTGCCGCGAGTGGCGCGGGCGCACTCGGCAACGGCCGTGATCTGCGGCACCCCGGCGCCCGAGACGACCCGAGTGGTGCAGATGGAGCCGGGACCAATGCCGACCTTCACGCCATCCACCCCCAGCGCGACGAGATCGCGCGCGGCTTCATACGTACCAACGTTGCCCGCAACGAGATCGACTTCGGGCAGCGTCCGCTTGAGAGCGACCACGGCCTGCATCACGCGCTCCGAATGGCCGTGGGCGGTGTCGATGACGAGCACGTCCACCTGCGCCTTCGCGAGTTCCGCGGCGCGTTCCAGAAAGTCGCCGGTCGCCCCGATCGCCGCGCCGACGCGCAGGCGTCCATGCGCATCCTTGGCCGCGTTGGGATACTTGATCTTCTTCTGGATGTCCTTGACGGTGATCAGACCTTTGAGTGCGAAGTCCTCGTCCACGACGAGCAGTTTCTCCACCCGGTGTTTGTGGAGTTCCTTCTGGGCTTCTTCGAGGGTGGTGCCGACCGGGACCGTGAACAGCGGGTCCTTCGTCATCACCTCGTGAATCGGCAGGTCGTGGCGTGTTTCGAACCGCAGATCACGGTTGGTGAGAATGCCGACAAGCTTGTGGCCTTTCACGACCGGAACGCCGGATATCCGGAAGCGCTTCATGATGGCGAGCGCTTCGTGGATCTTCTGATCCGGGTCGACAGTCACGGGATCGACGATCATGCCGCTCTCCGAACGCTTCACGCGATCGACTTCCTCGGCCTGCAACTCGATCGTCATGTTCTTGTGGATGATCCCGAGGCCGCCCTGCTGGGCCAGGGCGATGGCCAGATGGGCCTCGGTGACGGTATCCATCGCCGAACTGATGATGGGAATATTGAGTTGGACGTTCCGGGTGACGTGGGTCCGGGTGTCCGTCTCGGCGGGCAGGACATCACTGCGGGCGGGTTGCAGCAGGACGTCGTCAAACGTCAGACCTTCGACAATGCGCTCAGGAACCATAGGTTCCCCTTATGGTAACGCGGTGGGCGCGGGCGGCGCGGGCTCAGGCGCGGCGACGCCCGAACAGCGCGGTGCCGACGCGGACAATCGTCGCCCCTTCCTCGATGGCCGTTTCGAGGTCATGCGACATCCCCATCGAGAGTTGAGCGAGGCCCAGCGGCTCCGCGAGGCGTCGGAGACGCACAAAATACGGGCGCGCGGCCTCCGCGTCTTCGTCCCATGGGGGCATCGTCATCAGACCCGTCAGACGCAGCGGCGCTAGCCCGCGGATGGCCTCGACCAGTGCGGGCACATCCTCGGGGGCGGCGCCATGCTTGGACTCCTCCTCGCTGAGCTTCACCTCGATCAGCACTTCCAGCGGCCGGCCGGATTCCGCGAGGCGCCGGGCCAGTTTGATGGAGTCCACCGTCTGGATGACGTCGAATAGCTCCGCGGCGCGGCGCGATTTGTTCGACTGCAGGTGGCCGATCAGGTGGAACCGCGCGTCGAGCGGACGGACGGCCGGCGCCTTTGTCTCCATCTCCTGGACATAGTTTTCGCCGAAGTCGCGGAGACCGAGAGCATGGGCACGGACGATGACCTCGGCAGGGAATACCTTGCTCACAGCCAGCAGCAGGACGCTCTCCCGGGGCCGCCCCGCGCGGGCGCACGCCGACTGAATGC
>DNFG01000400.1:467-4398 GCA_003487005.1 Bryobacterales bacterium | reverse complement strand
GCCTGTCGCCCCGCCTCCGTCCCGGGCGAGCACCACGACGAGGTCCCCCATGCCGGGTGACACAGGCTCCCGACGGGGATCGCGGCTGCCCATGCTGGCCTCCTTCACGTAGTACCCAGCCGGCAACCCGTCGACACGCACTCCCCAGTAAGGCAGGGCAAATAGTTGCGGCAGACTGAAGACGCCATCAGGCTGGACCCTGGCGCCGGCATTCTCGCCAATCAATCCGAAGCGGCGCCCATACGCCCCGAGCGAGACATGAAGATTCTCGGGCAGGCGCTCATTGGGCTGCGCATCCTGCAGCACCATCCTCCCGGAGACCGCCTGTGCGGGCTGACATATCAGCTTGCCGAGGTCCACGTCCCGCTTGCCCACCTCGACGAACTCCTGCCCAAGACACGCGAAAGCCCCTTTCGGCGTCCCAAGCGTCACTCGGACAACGTACGAGCCGGTCGGGACGCCGCAGAACTGGAAAGGCCCGTTCGATTGGACCTGTGCCAGGACGCTGCTTCGCCAATCCTCCTCTCTCGCCCTCAGGGTAATGGACAGTGCTGACCCTTCCTGTATCGCCGAGGCTGAGCCGCTGACGCAGAAAACCGGCTTGAGGGGGAGGACGAGGTCGATCCCGTCCAGGAGCGAGCCTGGGATGGCATGCACCGGCTGCGCGCTCAAAGGAGAGGATGCGTTGTGGAAGAAGGTAACCAGGGCGGTGTCGCGATGCTCTTCGCCATCTTCCCCTTTCTCCAACGTCCGGGCATCCCGAAGGGCGCGGAAGGCACCCAGATACCAGCGACCCTTGGCCGGGACGATGACTTTGTATTCACCCTTCGGATCTGTTCTCACCGTCTTCACGGACCAGAAATCCAGGCGGCCATTTATATAGGTTTCTCCCAATGCTGCCACCGTGATGCCCGGCACGGGGTGCCGGTCTGAATCAAGGACCCGACCCTGGATTATCGCTTCGCGCTGCAGTCTAAAGTCGATGCCCTTGACGTGCAGGCCGGCGCCCACGCGGATGCGCCGCATCGGGGAGGAATCACCAGAGGGGCCGATGCCATAGCCCTCCATCCGGACCGACACCCGGTAGTCTCCAGGCTTCACCCCGGAGAAGGAATACGAACCGGTGGCATCCGTGGTGGTGGTCTGCCCGCCCAAACGAAGGGTGACCGTTGCGCCTGCGACGGGAGTATCCGTTGAGGTGTCCGTGACCCTTCCGGCGATAGTGCTGTCCTGGGCGGCGCCGCTCACCATCATGAGAGGGAGCAGGAACAACGGATTTACCGGCTTCCAGCCGCGCATGCCCGTATTTCTAGCACGGAAATGCCAGACATTACAATCCACGGCAGAGTGTAACGGCGGGGGTCTGGAATTGTATTGTCAAATGGATGGCGGAAACGGATTCAGCCGCGGGTTTTGGGGCGCTGTATGAGCGGCATTCGCGGGCGGTTTACCGGTTTGCGCTGGCGTTGACGGGGAATGTGGCGCAGGCGGAGGATTTGACGGCGGAGGCGTTCTTACGGATTTTGGAGGCGGGCGAGCGGGTGGAGACGCTGACGGTGCGGGCGTATCTGGTGACGATTGTGCGGAATTTGTCCAGAAATGAATGGAAGCGGGAGCGGCGGCGGGTGGCGATGCCGGCGGAAGTGGTGGCGGCGGGGGCGGACCCGGCGGTGCGGATGGAATTGGAGGCGGTGCTGGGGGCGTTGCAGGGTCTGGCGGCGGGGGACCGCGAGGTGCTGCTGATGCGGGCGGAGGCGGATTTGAGCTACGAGGAGATTGCCGTGCTGACGGGCGGCACGGCGCAGGCGGCGCGCGTGCGGGCGCACCGGGCGCGCAAACGATTGATGGAGGCGTTATGCCGGAAGACTTGATGGGACGGATTTTGCCGGAGGGCGCCGGCCCGCGGCCGGAGTTGGAACGAGTCGTGCTGCGCGAGATGCGGCGGGCGTTTCGGGAGCGGACCGTGGCGGCCGTGGTGGCCGTGTTCGGGGCGGCGATGGCGTTGGTGTGTCTGCCGGATTCGGCTTCTAATCTGATTGAGGCGTTGCGGAAGGGCGGGGCGTGGGTGGCGGCGGGGTTTTGTGTGGTGTCGCTGGGGGCGGTGGGGGTGTTTTTGCGGCGGTGCGCGGTGCTTCGCGGGCTGGGCTTGCCGCGGGCGCGGGGGATTCGGGCGTACTTTGCGTGGCAACTGGCGGGGTCGGTGGTCAGTTTCGCGGTGATTGTGACGGGGTTTGCGTGGTTCGGGGGGACGCTTCGTTCGGTGGGCGTGGGTATGTTGCCGGGATTGCTACTGGCGACGTGGGTGGGGAGGAAGTTGAACCAGATTCCGGATGCGGATGAAGCGCGGGCGGATGAAAGGCGCGTCCAGAGTTTGTTTCAGGACGAGGATGACCGGACGGGAGGGTGAGGGGCAAGGGCAGGATGCAAATGGGTGGCTTGCGGCGCCACTCATTCGGGTGAAGCGTGGGGGGGATTGCGGAGGAAGGTGTCGATGTGGTGGAGGATTTCGGCCTTCTGTTGGGGCGTGGCGGCGCCGGTCATGTCGTTGTGGGGGGTGGCGGGGAGGTGGATGATGGTGATGGGCAGGCCGGCGAGTTCGGCGGGGCTGGGGAGGACACCGGGGTCGGGTTGCTGGTCGCTGGAGCGGAGGGATAGAACGGGAGGGTGGGAGGCGCGGGGGAGCGGCATCCGGCGGTGGTCGAGGGTGATGACGGCGCTGGCGGCGCCGGGGTGAAGGTGAGCGAAAAGGACGGCGGTATCGCCGCCGTGGGAGTGGCCGAGCAGGACCGGCGGGCGGGGGTCGAGGTCCGGGTGGGCGGTCCGGAGAGCGTGGATGACGAAGAGGATGGTGGCGACGCCGCGCTCCCAGGCGGGTTTGCGGACGACGGCGGGGGGACCAGAGAGCGGCAGAGGCGGGTCGCCGGGGAGTTCGTGCTGGATGGAGGCGACGAGAAAGCCGCGTCCGGCGAGATGGCGGGCGAGGAACGAGTAAGCGGTGGGTGGTTCGCCGTAGCCGGGGTTGAGGACGGCGAGGCGAAGCGGGTGTTTGAGCGGTTTGGAGGGTTCGTCCATCACGACAGGGATCGAGCGCTGGCGCACCGTGTCGACCAGCACGATTTCGCGGGTTTGGCCCATCAGAAGGCCGAAGGGGAGGAAGAGCAGGAGCAGGCGGGCCGGGGTCACCTGCTGAGTATAGCGGGCGTGCTGGCCGCGCGGGATTCCGCCGCGCGCGGCCCGGAAGGGACAGGATTCCATGGCGAATTTGTCGATGGCCCAGAGGGCGGCCAGGATGATTCCGGCGATGAGGAAGAGCTTCACGCCGATCGTCCCCGTGGTTTGGCGCCTCGGCGCTTCGGGTATTCTGTGACTATGGAACTGATCTTCGAGATCCGCGACGCGGAGGAGGGCGGCTTTTTCGCGCGCGCGTTAGGTCATCCCATCTTCACGCAGGGCGACACCTGGGACGAACTCCGCGCCAATCTCGTCGAAGCGGTCTCACTCCACTTCGACGACGCCGCAACCCGTCCCCGGCTGGTGCAGATGCACTACGTCAAAGACGAACTGATTCCCCTGGAAGCCGCATGAAGCTTCCGCGCGGAGTGACGGGCGACCGGGTCGTCCGTGCGTTGCAGCGCGCGGGTTACGTCATTGTCCGGCAAAAGGGAAGCCATGTCCGGCTCCAGCATCCCGGACCACCCGTTCATCACGTCACTGTACCCCTGCACGATCCCCTGAAGGCCGGCACGCTCCACGCCATCCTCTCTGAGGTGGCCCTCCGGCAGTCGACCACCCCCGAGGCCCTGGCCGAGATCCTCTGACACGACCGGATCCTGAGGGCAACGGCAGAAGGGGCCGCGCGGGGTGAACCTGCGCGGCCCGAGGTGTCTTGAGGCTAGAGGACCATTTTGTCGATGGCCCAGAGGGCGGCCAG
>DNFG01000400.1:0-183 GCA_003487005.1 Bryobacterales bacterium | reverse complement strand
TCGATGGCCCAGAGGGCGGCCAGAACGAGACCGGCGATGAGGAAAAGCTTCACGCCGAACTGGAAGTTGCCCGCCGGAGCGGGTTCAGGTTGGTTGGACACAAGGATCTCCTTCTGAATTGCGCTGCGGGTTGGGTGGCGCGGACCGTCCGGAGGATCCGGCGGCAGAGCGGGTCAGAGGGGG
>DNFG01000341.1 GCA_003487005.1 Bryobacterales bacterium | reverse complement strand
CAGACGTGTGCTCTTCCGCTCCCTCCCCCCTTTGCGTCACCGGCGCGATTCGCCACCCCTTCGCCCGAATCTGCACCCCCCGATGCCCGTACCACGCCCACGGCCGCGCCGGTAAATGCAGTCCATGACCCGCGTCCCCAAACCGCCTCTGTAACTGCTCCCTTAGATCCGCCGTGATCAGATCCGCCGTCGTCGGCGAATCGCCGTAATGCAGCACCCGCGTCACCGCCCCGGGTTCATCCCGCTCCGTCCGCAGAAGCGCCGCATAGAAATCGTCCAGGACGTGTCCCGGATCCGCCAGCGCTTCGTCCGCCACCACGCCCGCCGCCGCCCCCGCCTCGCTCAGTCCCTCCTCCACCGCCGCCAGTGTCTCCGGCCTCGGTTGAAATTCCAGAAGCCGCGGAATCTGCGACCACCCCGCCAGCCGGAACGGTTTCAACGGCTCCACATAATGCGGCGCCGCCAGCAGTGCTCCCAGCGCCGCCAGCGTCAAAAATGCCTGTTTAGGCCAGATCATCATGCCTTTTGCCCGCTAAAACTGCGTGTACAGAAACGGCGCCGCCCCCGTCACACCCAAATACTCGATCGCCGCCACCAACCCGGCCAGCCCGGCCGCCTGCGCATAGAACGGCGCCGCCGCGTAACGGTCCCTAGTCCATTCATACCATCGCTTTGGCAGGAAATGCACCAACACCCCCACGCCCATCACCGCCAGGATCCCCGGCGTCACATTCGCCAGCGAGAACGTCAGCGACTGCAACCGCCCCAATACCTCCAGCGCGTTCCCCAACGATTCCGCCCGGAAGAAAATCCACGTGAAGATCACGAAATGACCCGTCAGCAGCCCCGGCGCCAACCTCCGCCACCCCGTCGCCGGCGCCTGCCCCCGCCACGTCCTCCACCCGTGCTGCACCGCCAGCGCCCCCCCGTGCAGCGCTCCCCAGATCACGAACGTCCAGTTCGCGCCGTGCCACAAACCGCCCAGCAGCATCGTCACGAACAGATTGAAGTACGTGAACACCTTCCACTTCGACCGCAGTCCCGGCAACGAGAAATACAGATAGTCCCGCAGCCAGTTCGACAGCGAAATATGCCACCGCCGCCAGAATTCCGCGATGTTCGCCGCCTGGTATGGCCGGTTGAAGTTCTCCGGCAATTTCAGCCCGAGCAGCATCGCACTCCCGATCGCAATGTCCGTGTACCCCGAAAAATCGTAGTAAAGCTGCAGCGTGTACCCGTAAACCCCCACCAGCGTCTCCGCCGCCGTGTACAGCCCTGGTGTGTCGAACACCCGGTTCACCAGATTCTCCGCCAGATAGTCCGCGATCAGAAACTTCTTCGCCAGCCCCACCCCGATCCGGTACAGCGCCCGCCCCGACTCTCCATCCGCCAGCTTTCGCCCCGGCTTCTCCATCTGCGGCGCCAGCGCCAGCACCCGCGTAATCGGCCCCGACAGCGTCGTCGGGAAAAAGCTCACCGCCGTCATGTGCGCCAGCAGACTCCGCACCGGCTTGCCGTCCCGCCGGTACACGTCAATCGTGTACGTCAACGACTGAAAACAGTAGAAACTGATCCCCAGCGGAAAGCTCCAGTGCCACTCCGGCGCCACCCGCCCCGTCGCCCCCGTCCACGCCTCCAGCAAAAACGGCATGTATTTGAACGACGCGAGCACCCCCAGGTTCAACAGGATGCTCAACGTCACCAGCAGCCGCCGCAACCACCCCGCTTTCCACGCCCCCAGCCCCCGCCCAATCAGGTAATCAATAAACGACGCCCCCGGTATCAGCGCCAGGTAGAACAAATCCCATTTCGCGTAAAAAAAATAGTTCGCGAACAGCAGTACGGCCAGCGACGCGGCACGCCACCGCGACAACGGCCAATACAGCAGGAAAATCCCCGTCAGAAATAAAAAGTAGGAGGAACTCGCAAGAACCATTCAGGCGGCCCGCGCCACTCGCACATTGTACTCCAACCGCCCGGCTATCGAGGGTAGTGCTTCCTGTGCCCGTTCCGCAGATTCACCACCTGAAACGCCCCGCTCTTCTCCACCTTCACCTCCAGCCCATGCCCCTCGCACTGCTCCTCCAGATTCGCAATCCGCTCCGCCGACACATTGAACTCCGTTCCGCCCTGAATCGAATAGTGCAACTGCCACAGGTCCTCCAGCCCCGGCGATGTACTCACAATCCGCCACGCAAACCGCCCCCCGCCCTTCCGCGCCCCGTTGTTCATCACTGCCACCCGCGGCCGCATCCCGTGGACAATCGCCTTCGGCCCCGACAGATCCAGCCCGTGATGCGTCGTCAGATACAGATCCACCGGCCCGATAAAATGCTCCGGACACGCAATATCCAGCTCATAATTCCACGTCAGATCTCCCAGATTCGCGAACCGGAACGCCCCAAACGTGATCACCACCCCGATCGACTTCCCGTTCTCCCCCAGATCCTCCGCCTTCCGCGCCTCCTCCCCGCACAGCGCGTTCCGCTGCCCGCCCGCCGGCAGCGGTTTCGGAATTCGTTCGCCCCGCGCCGTCACCACTTCCACCCGAATGTCCTTCAGCGGCAACACGTCCCCCGGCTTCACGGTCAACCGCCGCGCCCCCGTCGCCAGCACTGCCTGATAGTTCCGCTCCAGTTCCTCCGCCCGCGGCCCCGTCTCCGTGTTCGAACCATGGTCGATGAACGCCTTCACCGGAAACCGCTGCGCCAGGTCTGGCACCCCGCCCAC
>DNFG01000091.1 GCA_003487005.1 Bryobacterales bacterium | reverse complement strand
GGCAGGCTGCTGAACGGAGGGGGCGGCAGATATTGGCATTCGACTGAGAAGAACGGTTTGACGTCGACTCTAATTAAACCGAACTTTATCTCCTTCCTGGAGCCCGTCGAGGATGGCGACGTGGGTTCCGTTGTTCAAGCCGGTCTTCACTTCGCGGCGTTCAAAGCCCTTCGGGCCCTGGACCGAAACATAAGAAGCACCTTTCTCTACCGTAACAGCGGAGGCGGGCACCATGAGGACATTCTCCTGCGCTTCGAGAGCAACATCCGCGGAAGCGGTCAGGTCGGGAATGACTCTCTGATCAAACTGTAACATCTGGACGCGGATGGGGACGTTACGGATGTAATATTGCTGGCGGCCGGATTGGGTGGCAAGAGCGCCAATCGAGTGAACCTGACCACGGAAGGCGGCGCCCGGGAAGGCATCCAGACCGACGGTGGCAAACTGACCGATCCGGAAGTGGCTCGATTCGGCCTGGTTGATGGTGCCTTCGACCTGCATGCTGGAGACATCAACGATCTTCATGAAGGGCTGGCCGGGATTCACGGTATCGCCTTCCTGGATCTGCTGCTGGTCGCCGCCGGGGCGATTGATGGTCTGCATGACGACCATGCCGGTCATGGGCGCACGGATGGAGAAGCGGCTGAGATCGCGAGTGTACCGTTCGAGATCGCTCTTCGAGATCTGGAGTTCGATCTCGGTGATGCGCATGTCGGCACGCTGGGAGATTTCCTTCTGGGCGACGTCCTTGCTGAGTTGCTCGTAGCGGGCTTTGGCCTCTTCGACAGCGAGTTTGAGCAGTTCCTGATCGACGGGGGTTCTGACTTCGGAGATGCGGAAATCGAGTTCGGCCTTATCGAGCTCGGACTTGGCGACGCGGAGAGTCTGGCGGAGGTTCTCCATGTCGAGTTCCTGCTGGACTTTCAGCTTCTTGACATTGTTCTCACGCTGGTCGAGGTTGTCGCGCTCGTCATCGATGCGATCCTTGAGGGTCTGGGCATCGAGTTCGGCGACGAGTTCTCCCGCCTGGATGATGGACCCGGCGGGGGCGAGCTTGAGGATATTCATGCCGCGTTCCATGCCACGGCCGCGGAGGCGGGGGGCGACGATATCAGCATAGTCGCGGGCGGTGGTGACGCCGTTGAGGCGGACCTTGAGGTTCAGGTCACCGCGAGTGGCCGTCGCGATCTTGTAAGTGGTCTGGACGGCGGCGGCTGCCTGTTTCGCTTTCTGCTGATTGAGATAGTTCATGAACAGCAGGATGCCCGCGCCGATGGCGACCAGCGTCAGGTAGGGGACTAACTGGCGGAAGAGACCGCGCTTGGGGGTGGTCTCGGGGGCTGCCGGGGGGCCGGATTCCGGATTGGTCATCGAAGACATGCTGATCGGGGACTCCTCAAACAACGCAGGGACGGGGCGAATGAGCCGGTGAGGCCATTCAAACTCTATCCTAATAGACGCAACGAACGCCCGTTCGGACGCACGGCCTCTGCTGCGTAGGCGCGCGAGGGGGGTGAATGGTTACACAGGGCGGCCGCCGGGGGGGCCGAAACGGTGGTGGTCGAAGGCCCAGGCGCTGGCAATGATGTCGTCGAGGGCGGTGATCCGGGGGCGCCAGTCGAGGGTTCGCTGAAGGCGGGAAGAATCGGCGACGAGAGCGGGGGGGTCGCCTTCGCGGCGGGGGCCGAACTGGAACGGGACCGGGCGGCCGGTGACGCGCTCGGCGGCGCGGATGACTTCGAGGACGGAGAAACCCTGGCCGGTGCCTGCGTTGAAACTGCCGCCATGGCCACCGGCGAGGAGGTGGTCCAGGGCGGAGGCGTGGGCGGAGGCCAGGTCGCCGACGTGGATGTAGTCGCGGATGCAGGTGCCGTCGGGGGTGTCGTAATCGTTGCCAAAAACCGTGATCGGCTCTCCGGTGCGGATGGCGCGGAAGACGAGAGGGATCAAGTGGGTTTCGGGTTCGTGTTCCTCGCCGATGCCATATTCAGCGATGGCGCCGCAGGCGTTGAAGTAGCGCAAGGCGACGAAGCGGAAGGGCGTGCAGCGGGCAAGCCAGTCGAGAGCGGTTTCAACCATCAATTTCGACTCGCCGTAGGGGTTGACAGGGGCGAGGGTCGCCGATTCCGGGATGGGGACGGAGGCGGGATCGCCGTAAACGGCGGCGGTGGAGGAGAAGACGAGGCGATGGACTCCGGCCTGCTGGAGACACTCGAGGAGGGCGAGGCTGCCGCCGGTGTTGTTGGCGAGGTAGCGCGCGGGTTCGCGAACGGATTCGCCGACGGCGATGAAGGCGGCGAAGTGGATGACTGCGTCGAAGGGTTTGGAGGCGAGCAGTTGGGCGAGGCGGTCCTGGTCCTGAAGGCGGAACTGGTGGAGGCGGCCGGCGGGGACATTGTGGGCGTAGCCTTTGGAGAGGTCGTCGAGGACTTCGACGTCGTGACCGAGGCGGAGGAGGAAGTGGGTGGTGTGGGCGCCGATGTAGCCGGCGCCGCCAGTAATGAGGATCCGTGCCATGAAAAGAGAAAGGGTGGGACCGGCTCAGGATCGGTCCCACCCATACAGTAGCAGAGAAGGAATGGCTACTTGAGAGCTTGCTGGATGGCGGAGGTGAGCTGAGGAGATTCCGGGGCGACGCCGGGTTCGAAGCGCTCGATGACCTTGCCGTCCTTGCCGACGAGGAATTTGGTGAAGTTCCACTTCACATCGCCGCCTTTGGCGCCGGTGAGGAATCCGTAAAGCGGGGTCATGTCAGAGCCTTTGACGGAGACTTTGGAGAGCATCGGGAAGGTGACGTTGTAGGTGCGGGAGCAGAACTGGGCGATTTCGGCGTCGGTGCCGGGTTCCTGGCTGCCAAAGTTATTGGCGGGCACGCCGACGATGACGAAGCCCTGATCTTTGTACTTCTTGTAGAGAGATTCCAGGCCGGAATACTGGGGGGTGTAGCCGCATTTGCTGGCGACGTTGACGAAAAGGACGACCTTGCCCTTGTAGGTGGCGAGCGAGACAGGCTTGCCGTCGATCGCCTTCATTTCAAATTCGTGGACGGTGTTGGCGGCAGGGGAAGGATGAGACATGGTGAAAACGAGGGCAGAGAGGGCGAGGAGCCGGTTCATGTACTGGAAGATGCGGGATTTGGGGGTGCGGATGCAGGGAGTTTGGGGCGGGCTTTGAGAGAGGCTGTGCGCGGCTTCAGTTTGACAGAAAAGGACCCCCGGGTCTAAGATCAAGGGGCGATGGGTCGGCCGGCGAGTGTGCCGGTCGCGAAGAGGGAACCCGGTGAGAAACCGGGACTGCCCCGCAGCGGTAAGCGGGAACGACCGCCGCCCCAAAGGCACTGGTCCCCCCAAGGGACTGGGAAGCCGCGGCCAGTAGATCCGCCTCCGGAAGCGCAAGTTTCCGAGGAGTGCCCGCAAGTCCGAAGACCTGCCCGCCGCCCGGCCACTCCGGCCGGAAATTGACAATGCAGCTCTCGAGGGAGGAGCGCGATGATACGATCATTCGCCATCATTTTGACTGGCGTCCTGGCGATGTCCGCCCAGGATGCGAAGACTCATTCATTGACCGGACGGGTTCTGGACCCGGCGGGCGGCGCGGTTGCGGGCGCATCGGTGCGCCTGTATTCGCGGACGCAGGATCTGGTGCGCGGCGCGACGAGCGATGCCGGGGGCGGGTACCGGTTTGACCGGTTGCCGGAGGGGGATTATCTGGTGGAGGCGCGCATGGCGGGCCTCGATCAGGTGAACCCGGCGCCGGTGACGATTCCCGCGTTGGCCACGCTGGATTTGACGCTGGAGATCGAGCGGTTGACTTCGCAGGTGTTGATTACCGCGTCGAGTACGCCCCTGTTCGCCGATGAGGCGGCGAAAGCGATGGACGTGCTGGACGCGGAATCGTTGGAACGGCGGGGGGAGGTCACGGTGAGCGAGGCGTTGCGGGTGGCGCCGGGGGTGCGGGTGCAGCAGTTGGGGGGGCCGGGGAGTTTCGTGCGGATCCTGACGCGCGGATTGCGTGCGTATGACACGTCGCTGACGATTGACGGGATGCGCTTTCGGGACGCGGGGTCGGTGCAGGCCGACGCAACGGCGTTTCTGGGTGACCTGCTGCTGGTGAACAGCGACCGGGTGGAGGTGTTGCGGGGGACGGGTTCGTCGCTGTACGGATCGAACGCGCTGGGGGGGGTCATCAACCTGGTGACGGACCAGGGTGGGGGCCGGATGCGGGGGGAGATTTCGGGCGAAGGCGGGGGATTGGGAGTGGGACGCGGGCTGGCGCGGATGTCGGGTGGAGCGAAGGAGAATCGCCTGCAATACAGCGCGGGCGTGGCGCATTTGAATGTCAATGGCGGGGTGGACGGGATCGAGTCGGTGCGGAATTCGGGCTGGCAGGGATTCGCTCAGTGGAGGCCGACGGCGACTTCGTCGCTTTCGGCGCGGTTCATGGGCAACCTGAGCACGATTGGGGTGAATTCAAACCCAATGGCGGCGCCGGAAGGCAATCTGCCTGCGGGCAACGGGCAGGTGCGGGCGGTAGCCCTGCCGAGGGAGCAGGTCCGGCGGTTGGAGCAGGGATTGCCGGTGGAATGGGGCGGTGCGACGTTTGCCCCGCATTTGTTTGACCCCGACTCGCGCCGGGAGGGACTGTTCCAATCGACAGTGCTCGCCTGGACGCAACAGATTGCGCCGCGGGCGAGTTACCGGGTGGCATACCATCATCTGCGATCGGAGCGGGACAACCGCAATGGTCCGGCGGGCGTGGGTTTTCAATCGGGATTCGGCTCGTCGAACCGGTATGACGGGCAGTATGACACGCTGCAGGGGCGCCTGGACGTGGCTCTGGCGCGAACGAATCTGCTTTCCGTGGGTTATGAGTGGGAGGGTGAGGAGTACGACAACCTGGCGACGGATGAGAACCCGGATCTGGCATCGCGGGTGAATGCGCGGACGGGAGTCCGGCAGCGGAGCCACGCCATCTATGTCCAGGATCAGTTGCGATTCTTCAGCGACCGGTTGCTGGTGAACCTGAGCGGGCGCTGGCAGGGATTCCAGCTGGACCGGCCCACCTTCACGGGCGGGGCGCCGCAATATGGAGGCGCGGCGCTCGAGACGCCGCCGAACGCCTACACGGGCGACGCGTCGCTGGCATACATGTTTCCGCGCAGCGGAACGAAGTTGCGGGCGCACATTGGGAACGGCTACCGGGCGCCGTCGTTGTACGAGCGGTTGGGGACGTCGTTTTTCTTCGGGGCATTCAGCGCCTACGGGGACCCGCGACTGGCGCCGGAGCGGACAGTGGCGTTTGATTTCGGACTGGATCAGTACTTCTCCAATTCGCGTTACCGGCTGGGGGCTACGTATTTCTACACGCGGCTGCAATCGATCATCGGGTTCTCGAGTCTAAGCAACGATCCGTTCGGCCGGTGGGGCGGGTACGTGAACACGGGAGGCGGCCTGGCGCGCGGAGTGGAAATCACGGGCGAAGCGCGTCCGGCGCGGCAACTACTGGTGCAGGGGTCCTACGTTTACACCAATGCGATTGAGCGGAAGCCGATCCTGCTGGACGGCAATGTCCGGACGATCCGGGTGCTGCCGCACGCGGTGACCATTGTGGCGACGCAGCAGATCACGCGGCGCTGGCAGATCACGGCGGACTTCCTGGGCGGGTCGAGCTACCTGAGCGGGACGTTCTTCGTAGGCGGTGGTACACGGCCATACCGGTTCGATGGACCCCGGAAGCTGGACACGGCGGTCAGCTACACGCTACCGGCCGGCGAAGGGAAGAACCTGCGGTTCTTCCTGCGGGCGGAGAACGTGTTGAACCAACGTTACTACGAAGACGGCTTCCGGACGCCACGCCTGTGGGCGACGGCGGGGATGAAGCTGAGCTTCTGAGCCTCTACATCGAGAGAGGCGCGTAGTATCCTTTGCGCGAGCGGACCACCAGCCCCCGCTGGTTCCGCACGCGCACGAGGATAGGGTGGTATTTGCCGTCGGTGATGAGCGGTTCGGGCCGGTAGAGGATGCTGTACTGGCTGCGGAGTTCGTTGGCGATGTTCTCGAAGTCCTGGGCGAGGTCCTGGGCTTTGAAGGGGAAAAAGGCCTGGCCGCCAGTTTCCTCGGCGAAATACTTGAGGGTCTTGTCACCGATGTTGTTCATGCCGGTCTGGTTGGTGGAGATACAGTAGATGACGCCATCGGCCTTGTGGACCATTTCGAGGGCTTGATCGCGGGAGAAGCGGCTGGCATTATCATCGCCGTCACCGATGATGATGAGGGCGCGGCGGTATTTGTGCCGGGGCTGGTCCTGCATGAGGTGGTCGCGGGAGGCGAGGTACATGGCCTCATACATGGCGGTGCCGCCGCCGGCGCGGAGGGAGCGGAGCTTTTTGCCGAGGAGGTTGACGTCGTCGGTCAGGTCCTGGACGAGTTCGGCCTGATTGTCGAAGGAGTAGATGAGGGCCTTGTCGCGGCCTTTGCGGATGACGGTTTCGAGGAAGTGGCTGGCGGTTTCGAGTTCGAATTTGAAGCGGTCGCGGATGCTGTTGCTGGTGTCAACGAGGAGGCCGATGCGGAGGGGGAGGTCGGATTCGGCGGCGAATTCGAGTATTTTCTGGGGGCGCTTGTGTTCAACAACCTGGAAATCGTCGGCGCTGAGGTTATTGACGAACCGGCCACGCCGGTCCGAGACGGTGAACAGGAGGTTGACGCGCGTGACATCGAGGGTGATCACGGGATCACTGTCGGAGGGCGGCTGTTGTCCGCGAAGGAGGGGGAGCGCAGTCAACCCGGCACAGAAGGCTCTCCTGGATTGCGTCATTGTACTTCCATTATGGAAGGGGGCGGGGCGGGTCACAAGCGGGGCGCGGAGGCTGGAGAGCACCCGCGCCCGGGACGACGGCCAGATTCGCTGATCAGGGAAGGGTCTAGCGGCGGCGGGCCAGCGCGCCGAGAACGAGAAGTGCGCCGGCGAGCAGCGCGGCGGTTCCGGGTTCGGGGATTTCACCGCCCGTGGCTTCGCCGCTCCCGGCTCGAATCATGAAGTTGCCGGCGTAGCCATAGTCCAGCGAGATATTCCCGGCCTCGGCAAAATCGGCCGAGAGCGACGCCCAGCTTCTCAAGGCATCCGAACTCTGGTCGAACGCTGCGGGATGCTGACCGTTGGAGTGCACCGTGCTGGCGACCGCGAAAAAACTGGTGCCGGCGGGTCCGACGTAGACGGGCGACTCGAAAGCGAAGATGGTCCATCCTTCATTGGCGACCCCAAGAGCGTTTGCGAGCGGGATGGCATCGCTGGGGTGGGCATTCTGGTCGGGATCGGCGTAGATTGAAGCGGTGACAGCAGAACCGATGAACGAGCTGGCAGAGAAGTAGATGTGTAACTGGGTGACCCACTCAGCGCCCGAGACGGCGTTGTATTGGTTCCCCCAGGCCATGGAGCCTCCACCGGACACACCGAGGTCATTCTCTGGGCTTCCATCGTCGATCTGGTAGATGTAGCCTGCCGACACGGTCTGCGCGCCGAGCAAACAAAACAGTAAAGTACTGAAAACAAAGGTCTTCATTGTTCCTCCTCCGAGGCCACCAGTATAATGGCAGCGATCATTTCAGTCAAACAAGTCTGAAACTACTAAACAAGAGGGGCTGCGGAAGGAAGCCGCGCCTGCCAGGCGGCGAGTTCGGAAGGGAGGGGGGCTTCGATCACCATCCGGTTGCCGGTCGAGGGGTGGTCGAAGGCGATGCGGCGGGCGTGGAGCCAGGGCCGGCCGAGGCCGGGTTGCGACTTGGCGCCGTAGAGGGGGTCTCCGGCGACGGGGTGCCCAATGCTGGCGAGGTGGACGCGAATCTGGTGGGTCCGGCCGGTGCCGATGCGCACTTCGAGCAGGGTAAAGCCGCGGAAGCGCTGCATGACCAGGAATTCGGTGTGGGCGGCGCGGCCGGTGGCGAGGCGGGCGGTCATCCGGGTCCGGCGGACAGGATCGCGGGCAATTGACTTGTCGATGACACCGGATTCGGCCTTCATCTCGCGTTCGACAAGGGCCCAGTAGATCTTTTCAACGGTCCGGCCGGCGAACTGGGCGGCGAGAGCGCGGTGAGCGGCGTCGTGGCGGGCGACGAGGAGGACGCCGCTGGTGCCGGCGTCGAGGCGGTGGACAATCCCCGGGCGCAGATCGCCCCCAACGCCGGAAAGGGTTCCGAAATGGTGCAGCAGGCCGTTGACAAGCGTGCCGGATTCGCGGCCGGCGCCCGCGTGAACGACGAGACCGGCGGGCTTGTTGATGGCGATCAGGTCGTCATCTTCGAAGAGGATATCGAGGGGGATCTCTTCGGGTTCGGCGCGCAGAGGGCGGAGCGGAGCGGGTTCGACGTCGATCCGCTCGCCGCCGCGGAGCTTGTGGGAGGCTTTGCGGGGGCGCCCGTCCACGAGCACGCGGCCGGAGTCAATCCACTCCTGAAGCCGGGCGCGGCTGAATTCCGGTAATTCCTCGGCGAGGACGTGATCGAGGCGTTTTCCGGCGCGCTCGCGGCTGATGTCGATGACAGGCACTCTACCCCAGACTACCCGGACGTGAGACAATTTGCGGGCGAATGGATCGTGTCCGTCCCAGTGTCTTGTTTGCGGTGATCCTCGGCGTCTCGCTGTTGCTGCGGCTTTGCCACGCGGGTGTGTTGTGGGTGGAGGAAGCTTACCCGAGCGCGGCGGCGCTCGAAATGCTACGGGGCCGCGTGCTGTACCGGGACCTGTGGTTCGACAAACCGCCCCTGTTTCCATTGCTGTACCTGCTTTGGGGCGCGGCGGAAGGCTGGGCGCTGCGTCTCGCGGGGGCGGTATTCGTGACGCTGAGCGCGGCGTCGGCGTGGTTTGCCGCCCGGCGGTTGGCCGGGGAACGCGAAGCCGCACTGGCGGCCGCATTGCTGGCCTTTTTTCTCAATTTCGGGGTGCCTTCGGCGGTGATGGCCCTGACGCCGGATCTGCTTCTGGTCCCGCTGCATCTTGCGGCCATCGGCTGTGCCGCGGCCGGGTGGCCGTTTGCGGCGGGGTTGCTGTGTGGCGCCGGACTGCTGCTGAACAGCAAGGCCGCGCTGGTCCTGGTGGCTTGTGGATTGTGGCAGTGGCGCTCGGCGCACCGGTTGCTGTCGGGCTGCCTGGGCGTGCAGATTCTCGCGGCGGCCGGTTTGGCCTCGGTGGGCGCGCTGGGGCCGTACTGGGAGCAGGTGTGGGCCTGGGGCGGTGTTTACTCGCGGGAGACATTCGTGGACAACCCCTGGAGCGAGGGGCTCCGCCGGACGCTGAACTGGGCCGGCATGCATGGCGCGCTGGCGGCCGGCGCGGCGATCTGGTTCTGGCAACGGCGCGACCGGGAAAGTGCGCGTCTGGCTGGCTGGCTGCTGATCTCGCTGGCCGGAGTCGCACTTGGCGCCCGGTTCTTTCCCCGGTATTTCTTTCATCTGCTGCCTGCGGTGGCGGTGATTGGCGCTTGTGGTCTGGCGCGATTGCCGCGCCGCACGCTGGCGGCGGCCACGCTGCTGTTGCTCGTTCCGCTGGTCCGCTATGCCCCGCGTTACGGCGACCTGGCACTGGATGCACTGGGAGTGCGGCCGTCCACCTGGCGCGACCTGGCTCTGGAGCGTGACTCCCGCGCGGCCGCCACTCTCCTCGCGCCGTTGCAGCGGCCTGGCGACACGCTGCTCGTCTGGGGGTATCGCCCGGAACTGTTCGTCTTCACCCAACTGCCCGCCGCCACAAGGTTTCTTGATTCGCAGCCGCTGTCGGGCGTTCTGGCCGACCGCCACCTGACCGATTCGACAGTCACCTTTCCCGAACTCGCGATCCGGCATCGTACAGCATTGGGACGCCAACCCCGCCCTCAGGTGATCATCGACGGCCTCGGCCCGCTCAATCCGCGCCTGGCCTTCTTCAAACTCAGCGGCTTCTCCGCGTGGGCCGGCGACTATGAGATGATCGGCAAAACATCTTTCTGCGTTTTGTACCGCCTTCGAACTCCATGACCCCGTCCGCAACCCTGATTCTCATCCTCACCCTGACTTCCTGTTACAGCATCCTTCGGTATCACGTTTTTGGCGATGTCCCCTGGGCCCAGCTCCCACTCTACGTGCTGAACAAAGCCATCAGCTGGAGCGCCGTCACCTTGCTCGCGCTGGCCTACCTGCGCTGGAACAAACCCGCGGCCCGCCATCTGGGCGTGCTGGGCCTCTTTCTGTCCTTCGCGCACATCCTGATGTCGTTCAGCCTTCTTTCGCCCGCCTACTACGCCAAGTTCTATTCGGGACCGCAGTTGACGGCTTCCGCCGGCGCGGCTTTGCTGGCGGGGGTCGGGGCGGTTGTGATCCTGGCGCTGCCCGGCATCGCCACGGTGCCGGGCGTGCGCACCGAATTGGGGGATGTCCGCTGGATCCGCTGGCAGCGCGCGGGCTACTGGACCCTGGCCCTGACCGCCGCCCATTGCGCTTTCATGGGCTGGCAAGGCTGGTTGACCCCCGCCAAGTGGCAGGGAGGACTGCCGCCGATCACGCTGCTCGGCACACTGACCGCTCTCGTGCCGCTGCTTCTCAAATTCAGCGCCCGGCCCGAACGGCCCCTGCCGGCCAGCGCCGCTACGCCCGGCCGGTCGTCCAATAAATCAGCAGGAAAGTGAGCCCGCCCACCAGCGCGGAGCAGGGCAGAGTGAGAATCCAGGCCCACAGGATATTGGTGGCCAGACCCCAACGGACCGCCTTCACGCGCTGAATCGATCCGACACCCGCAATGGCGCCGGTGATGACGTGGGTAGTCGAAACCGGGATCTTGAGGAACGTGGGGAAGAGAATGGCGATGGCGCCGGCGGTCTCGGCGGCGAACCCGCCACGCGGCTTCAGGCGCGTCAGCCGGCCGCCCATGGTGTGCACAATGCGCCAACCGCCCGACATGGTACCCAAAGCGATGGCCGCGTGGGCCGACAACACCACCCACCAATCCACCCGGAATTCGTCGATGTAGCCCGCCGTCACCAGCACGCCGGCAATGATCCCCATCGTCTTCTGCGCGTCGTTGGCTCCGTGGGAATAACTGAATGCCGCGGCACTGACCAGTTGCAGCCGCCGGAACCAGTGGTCCATCTTCTTGGGCGGACTCTTGCGGAAGATCCAGTGGATCATGGTCATCAGAACATAGGCCAAAGCCAGGCCGAGCAGCGGCGCAATGAAAATGAAGCTGATCGTGATGATCCAGCCCTTCCAGACCAGCGCCTCCCGCACTGCGCCAAAACCCACCGTGGCGATCACTTTGGCGATCGCCGCCCCCGCATAGCCGCCCATCAGCGCGTGAGATGAACTGGATGGAATGCCGTAGTACCAGGTCAACAGGTTCCAGACGATCGCCCCCACCAGGCCGGCCATGATCACCATCTCGGTGACGAAGCTCAAGTTGACCATCCCCGCGCCAACGGTCTTCGCCACGCCCGCCTCGTGCAGGTAGAGCAGGGGAATCGCCGCGACGAAGTTCCAGAACGCCGCCCACAACACGGCCTGGAATGGCGTCAAGACGCGCGTGGCCACGATCGTCGCCACTGAATTCGCCGCGTCGTGAAAGCCGTTGATGTAGTCGAAGATCAGGGCGAGCGTCACGATGACGATCACCAGGAGTAAGACGCTGTCCATCGCTTTCGCCTGCTAGCTGTTCTTCACGATCACGTTTTGGAGCGCGTCCGCCACGTCTTCGGCGCTGTCGGTCGCGCCTTCCAGGTACTCGTAAATCTCTTTCAGCTTGATAAGTGCGATGGGATCCTTCTCGTTCTCGAACAGGTCGGCGATGGCCGCGCGGACCAGGACATCGGCATGGTCCTCCAGCCGGTTGATCTCGATGCAGTGATCCAGCATCGGTTTGTCGGCCGCCAGAGCCTCGAAGGCCTTCACGAGTACGATCGCGCAATTTTCAATGACCCCACAGAGATCCACCACCGCGGGCGGGATCGGATCCACCCGGTACGCCACAATCCGGTGGGCGGATTCTTCGATCGCATCGAGGACATCATCCAGGCAGGAACCCAGCGAGTGAATGTCCTCGGGGTCGATCGGAGTGATGAACGTCTGGTTCAGCCTCGTAAAGACTTCATGGATGATCTCGTCGCCCTTCGTTTCCAGACGTGTGATCTCCTGAGCCGCATGACGGAGCGACTCCGGGCCCTCGATCGCGCTGCTGTGCAGCAACTGGGCCGATTTGACGATGATCTTCGCCTGTTCGAGGAAGTACTCGAAGAATTTGACTTCGCGCGGAAGGAATCTCATGGTCGGTTCAGTTGTCCCCGGCTGCGGCCTGGCGTGGCCAATGGTCAGTATCTCTCATCCTGTTCGCTGGCGTTATCCGTCGATAAACGCTTCCTCCTCCAGCATTGGGAACGCCACACCCACCTTCCGATCGGCCTCCGTCTGTTCAACATCCAGATAGCGCAAATCGAGAAGACGGCTGGTTTCCAGGTTGCCCATCGCGGTCAGCAAGGTCTGCTTCAAAAACGGATAGTCCTGTTCGAGTTCCTCGAACATGCCCCGCAGCGACTTGCGCACGGTCCCGGTCTTCAGCGAGCATCCGCAGGGGATCACCGGCGCGGCGGTCTGGCCGGCGTAGGCGCGCGTGAGGTCCTCCGTCACGTAGACCAGCGGCCGGATGAGCCGGAACTCTTTCTTGCGCGAATGGGTGACCGGAGGCAACGCGCTCAACTTGCCCGTGAACATGGCGTTGCGCAGAAACGCTTCGCAGAAATCGTCCGCGGTGTGGCCGAAGGCGACCACATTCGCGCCCAGATCGCGCGCCACTTCATACACGGCGCGGCGCCGGAACCGGCTGCACAGGTCGCAGCCATGGTCCGGCTTCTCACTCAGCAGCCGCAGCGACGGATCATCCACCCGGTAGGTCCAATCGACACCACGCTCCTTCAGATACTCTCCGAAGGGCGCGACGGGCTTCAGAAACTTGCCCTGTTCGATGGTGAACGCACAGACGGTGAAGTCAATTGGCGCCCGGTCCCGCAGCAGCAGCAGCGCCTCGAGCAGGGTGAATGAATCCTTGCCCCCGGAAAAGCCCACCGCGACGCGGTCCCCGTCCCGGATCATGTTGAACCGGCCGATCGCCTCGCCCACTTTGCGCAGAATGGTCTTCTGAAGATCCAAACCCCTATTATAAGAGTCGTGAGTCCCTCCCGCCGCGCCGCCTTCGAAATTCTGTTGGCAGTGGAGGCCGGCGGATTGACGTCCACCCTGCTGCCCGAACGGACCGCAGCCCTCGATCCCCGCGACGCGGGCCTTGCTACCGAACTCGTCCTCGGCGTTTTGCGCCGCCGCCCCCAACTGCATTTTCTCCTCGACCAGCGCGCCGCCCGCCCCGCCGGAACGCTCGATCCGCCGGTCCGGCTCGCCCTTGAGTTGGGTGCCTACCAACTCCGATTCCTCGACCGGATCCCTCCCCATGCCGCCGTGAGCGAGTCGGTCGAACTGGTCAAACAGGCCGGGAAGCGCTCCGCCGCGGGTTTCGCCAACGCCATCCTGCGCCGTCTGCCCCCATTGCCCGCCACCTGGCCTTCGGACGAACTCGACGCCTGCCTGCCCGCGTGGCTGCTCTCCCGCTGGCAGCGCCAGTTTGGCCGCGAATCCGCCCAGGCCGCCGCCGAAGCCGCCCTTCAGACTCCGCCCTGCTATGTCCGCGTCCCCCCCGCACTCGAACCTCCGCCCGGCCTCGAACCCACCGGCCTCCCCGGCTGTTTTCTGGCCGCCTCCGGACCGCCGCCCGGCCTGCGCATCATGGACATCGGCGCCCAGGCGATCGTCCCTCTTCTCGACCTCCGCCCCGGCCACAGATTCCTCGACCTCTGCGCCGCCCCAGGCAACAAGACCGCCGTCGCACTCGAGACCCCCGGCCTCTTTGCCGTCGCCTGCGATGCCAGCCCCCGCCGCCTCCGCCGCCTCCTGCTCGAACCCGGCACCGCCGCGCGCGTCCAACTCAATGCCGCCCAACCGCTGCCCTTCGGACCCGTCTTCGACCGGATCCTGGTTGACGCCCCCTGTTCCGGCACGGGTACACTCGCCCGTCACCCGGAGATCAAGTGGCGGCTCCTGCCCGAGGATCTGGGCCGCCACGCCGCCCGCCAGCGTGCCATCCTGCGCCACGCCCTCGCCTGCCTCAAACCTGGCGGCCTGCTAGTCTACGCCACCTGCTCCCTCGAACCAGAAGAAAACACGGAGGTTCTCGCCGCCGAGGCCTCCGGCCGGGTTGAACAGTCACTCCTGCGACTGCCCGGGCGTGATCCCGGCGACGGCTTCCACGCCGCGGTCGTTCGCAACTAGAACTGCCAGCGCAACGCCGCCCAGGCGTTGAAGCCCGGAGCGTCAATACCCGAGCCGTGAACGCGGAAGTTGCGATCTGCGAGGTTGTCCAGCGCAAATTGCAGGCTCAACTGCTCCGTCAGCGGCAAGCCTCCCCGAAAACTGAGACTGACCCAACCCGCCGTCGAAGAATAGAGCGCAATCCTCTGATTCGCCACGGTGACACCGGGCAACACCCGCGCCTGGATCTGGGCGAGCGTCTCCCCCGTCGGCGTGAAACGGCCGGCGCCGTCGAGATACGGAGCCACGCGGGAACCACCGAAGAACGCCCCGATGTCATTCAGACTGCGGCCGGCGCCGATCCGTTCGTCATCCCGGTCGCCGCCGCTCAAACGGTTCTGCGGGCCCGCCGCGTCGGCGCGTAGTTCGAGCCATGGCAGCCGTCCGTGACCCAACCAGCGCACGGAAGCAAATCCCGACTGCGGCGGCAGCCGGCGCATCGGCCGGTTCGGATACAGATCCCGCCCTGCGATGAAGGAATACCCGCCCTCGAACCGCCACGCGCGGACCGGCTCAAAGCGCAACAGCGATTCCAGCCCGTAATACTTCGACTGCCCATCGTTCACAAACGCCTTCACCCCGCGGGGATCGAACGCCGTGGCCACGGTCGTCACCCCCTGCGCCTGCTGCGCGGCCGTCGGCTGATTTGGCGTCACCGCCAGCCCGGCCAGCGACGCGGGCAGCCCGTTCAACGGGAACAGCAGCGTCCGGCGAACGATCGGGTCGATCAGGTCGGCGTGGAATCCATGGACCCGCGCATACACCCTCCGGGTCCGGGCGGCCACGCCCAGTTCGGCGTTCCACAGGCTCTCGGCCCGCAGCGACTCCACGCTCTTTCCTGTCGGGATCGCGTTCTCCGCCGCGTTGTTCCCCAGCAGCGCACCGGGCGCCTCAGACGCCGGAATCTCATACCCCAGGTCGTTCAGCCCCAGCGCGCCCAGATCGTTCAGATTCGGAGCCCGGAAGCCACGACCGCCCAGGGCATGGACCTCAAATACCC
>DNFG01000454.1 GCA_003487005.1 Bryobacterales bacterium | reverse complement strand
GCCGGGGATGGTGGACGCGGCGCTGCTGGCGCTCGAACGCTACGGCACATTGACGCTGGCCGCGACGATCACGCCGGCCATCGAACTCGCCGACGGCACGCCGCTCGATGAAATGCGGGCGTCGTCGCTGGCGCGGTCGCGGCGGTTTCTCGATCTGTGGCCCACGTCGAAGAAGGTCTTCGCGCCCGGCGGCACGCCGCCCCGGCCCGGGGACGTGTTCCGGCAACCCGATCTCGCGCGGACACTCCGGCAGATGGCGGATGCCGAAAAGAGCGCGCGCGCGGCGGACGCAACCCGCGCGGCGGGCATTGGGGCGGTCCGCGATTTCTTCTATCGCGGCGAAATCGCGCGGCGGATCGCGGCCTTTTCCGAGGCGAACGGCGGCCTGCTGCGCTATGAAGACATGGCCGCGTTCCGGTTGGATATCGAGGAGCCGTTTTGCACCGATTATCGCGAGTATCGCGTCTGCAAATCGGGCTTCTGGAGCCAGGGTCCGTCCATGATCGAGGCGCTCAACCTGCTCGAAGGCTTCGATCTGCGCGGCATGGGCTGGAATTCGGAGGAGTACCTGCACACCCTCGCCGAGGCCCTGAAGCTGAGCTATGCCGACCGCGACGCCTGGTACGGTGACCCGCAGTTCACGGCCGAACCGCGCGAGTTTTTGACGAAGAAATACGCCGAAGAGCGGCGCGCCTTGATCGGACGCGAGGCTTCGCGCGAATTCCGCCCCGGGGCGCTGAACGGCAAGCCGGGCGTCCATCCGTCGCAGTCCATCACGCTGCGCGTCGATATCGATGACGACCTGATGGCGCGCGACACGACGTGCGTCAACACGATCGACAAGGACGGCTGGGTGTTCTCGGCCACGCCCTCGGGGGCATGGCTGCCGTCCGTGATCGCGGGCGACACGGGCATTCCGCTGACCCAGCGCGCGCAGAGTTTCTACCTGCTCGAAGGGCATCCGAATGAACTCGCGCCGGGCAAGCGCCCGCGCATCACGCTCAGTCCGACGCTCGTCACCCGGCGCGACGGGCGGCCCTTCGCGGCGCTCTCGACGCCCGGTGGCGACAACCAGGACCAGAGCCTGCTCCAGTTGCTGCTCAACGTCGTCGAGTTCGGCATGAACGCGCAACGCGCTGCCGAAGCGCCCCGGTTCCAGACCCGCCACCTCGTGTCGAGCTTCGACAACCACGGTATGAACCCGGGCGATCTGTTGCTGGACGAACGCGTCCGGCCCGAGGTGGCAGAGGCGCTGAAGGCGCGCGGGCACCGGGTGGGCCGGCGGTCCCGCTACGCCTCCGGCGCGGCCCCGGTGATGGTCATCCTCAATGAAAACGGGGTGATCGAGGCCGGCGCGGACCCGTTCGGCTACCGCTCGGCACGGGCGTGGTAGTGGGCGGGTGGGTAGACTGAAGGAGTGAGGCGAGGCCATGACGACCAGAGAAGCGCTGCATCGACTTGTGGATCAACTTCCGGACGACCGGGCCGAACTGGCGCGGGTCTGGCTTGAAGACCTGCGGGATGCGGCCGATGAAGACGGGCCTCCGCTCAATGCCGCGACGCTCGCTACGCTCGACCGCGGGCTTGCCGACATCGCCGATGGGCGCGTCAAGCCGCTGGAGCAGTACGAGCGGGAACGCGGTCGCTCGCGGAGTTAATCCAACTTCCGGATCACCGTGCGCACCGCCCCCTGAATCACCAGCGCTTCCCGAGGGTGCAACTCCGGATAATTCGGATTCTCCGCCTTCAGAAACCACCGGCCCTTCACCCGGACCAGGCGCTTCAGCGTACATTCGCCGTCAATCAGCGCGGCCACGATCTGGCCCTCCCGAGGCGTCGGCGTCGGTTGAATCACCACCATGTCGCCCGTCAGAATGCCCGCGTCGCGCATCGAATCGCCGCGCACCTTCAGCGCAAAACAGCCTTCGCGCGGCTTGAAACCCAGCGCGACTTCGTCCACCAGCGCACAGCTTTCCGCGGCCCCGGCCGCGATGTCCTGCGGCGGTCCCGCCGGAATCGAGCCGTAAACCGGAATCTGATACACGCCCGCGGGCGGCGGCGCGGGCGGCATTCCGTCCGGCAGATCGATCTGGCGCGACCCGCGCTCCGCCCGGCGAATGGCCCCCTTGGCCTCCAGTGCGTGCAGGTGGCCCGCCACGCCATTCGGGCTGCGAATGCCGAAATGGCGCTGAATCTCGGGAATCGAGGGCGAACAGCCGTTGTCCCGGCGGAACTCGATGATGAAGTCGAGGACGGCCTGCTGGCGTTCGGTAAGCTGCATACTATAAGTGTTTACACACTCACGGCAAATGTCAAGTGGATTTCGCCACGGCCGGCTTCGGCGCCGCCCGGTGCATCGAACAACCACAGCCGGCGGGGTGGGCCGAAGCGGTCCTGGAGGCGCTGGCGGGCGGCGGCGTGGCGGGTCCGCCGCGCTGGGGCAGGGCAGGGAGCGAGTCGATGCGCTCCGCCCAACCCGTGGCGCAGACGCCACATTCGAGGCCCCCTTCCGCCTGCGCGAACGAGCAGAGCCTCTCGAAAACGGCGTGGCAGGACGAACAGCGGAATTCGTAAAGCGGCATGGCTGATTAACAGGGTAACGCGGACGGAGCCCGACTTGACAGTAATGATACGCTGATATCATCTGATTTGACGAGGGGATTCCACCATGGCCTTGTTACCTGTCACAGTCCTGTCCGGCTTTCTGGGCGCGGGCAAGACGACCTTGCTGAACCACGTGTTGAACAACCGCGAAGGGCGCCGCGTCGCCGTCATCGTGAACGACATGAGCGAGGTCAATATCGACTCGCAACTCGTCCGCAGCGGCAACGAACTCCACCGCGTGGAGGAAAAGCTGGTCGAAATGTCGAACGGCTGCATCTGCTGCACGCTGCGCGAGGACCTGCTGCGCGAAGTGGCGGGTCTGGCGCGCGAGGGGCGGTTCGATTACCTGTTGATCGAATCGTCGGGCATCTCCGAACCGCTGCCGGTGGCAATGACGTTCACCTTCGAGGACGAGCAGGGGCAGTCGCTCGGGTCCCTGGCGCGCCTCGACACGATGGTGACGGTGGTGGACGCGGCGAAATTCCTGGATGATTACCTGTCGGTGGACGATCTGCGCGACCGGCAGATGGAATTAAACGAGGCGGACGACCGGACGATCGTCGATCTGCTGAACGATCAGGTCGAGTTCGCGAACGTGATCGTCATCAACAAGACCGATCAGGTGAGCACGGAGGATCTGGAGCGGCTGGAGGCGATCCTGCACCAGTTGAACCCCGGAGCGCGGCAGGTGCGCGCCGAACGCGGGCGGGTGCCGCTCGAGGTGATCTTCAACACGGGCCTGTTCAACATGGAGGAGGCGGAGCAGTCGGCCGGGTGGTTGCGGGAACTGAACGGGGTGCACACGCCGGAGACCGAGGAATATGGCATTTCGAACTTCGTCTACCGGGCGCGGCGGCCGTTTCACCCGTTCCGCTTCTGGCAGTTGCTCGACGAGGTGATGGAGGGGGTTCTGCGCGCGAAGGGGTTCCTCTGGATCGCCTCGCGGCCGGAATGGATGGGCATTTTCGGACAGGCGGGCATCTCGGTCACGATCGACCCGATGGCGCGCTGGTGGGCCGACACGCCGCGGACGGAATGGCCCGAAGACCCCGAATCGCTGAACCACGTCGCCGGACAGTGGGACCCCGAAACCGGCGACCGGCGCCAGGAGATCGTCTTCATCGGCGCAGGCATGGACGAACCGGCGCTGCGAGCGCAGTTGGACGCCTGCCTCCTGACCCCGGACGAGTTCGCCGCCGGGCCGGAAGCCTGGCGGAACTACCAGGACCCCCTGCCCGAATGGCCTGAACTGGTGGCGTCGGAAGCGGAAGCGTAGAGGCGCGGCGGTTTGCTGTATGTCATATTGGACATAGAGCGCAATGGCCGGAGCCCCGGATCGACCTCTGTTGTGGCTGAAGGGTGAAGTCAAAACTCCACCCTTCAGCCCGCGCGCCCGTTTGGAGGCCGGATTTCTGCTCAGGCGATTGCAGCGGGGAGAAATCTTGGGCATGCCGCAATCGCGGCCGATGCCGTCAATTGGGATGCAGTGCCACGAACTCCGGATCGAGGATCGCGGGGCGGCGTGGAGAATCATCTACCATCTGGCGCCGGACGCGGTGATCATCCTCGAGGTGTTCAGCAAGAAGACGGCGGCCACGCCGGCCGGAATTTTGGCGGTGTGCCGCAAACGGTTGTCACACTATCTGAAATTGGCGGCGGAAACGGAGCAGCGTTGATGATGGACAGCGAAGCGAGAAAACGGCTCGAAAACGCAGGTTGGACCGCAGGCGATGCGGCGGATTTTCTCGAATTGAGCCCGGAAGAGGCCCGGTTCGTCGAATTGAAACTGGCGCTGGCCGCGGGAGTCCGCCGGTTCCGGGAGAAGCGCGGATGGACGCAAGCCGCGCTGGCGCAGCAATTGGGATCGAGTCAATCGCGCGTCGCGAAGATGGAAGCGGCCGACGGATCGGTGACGCTCGATCTGATGATGCGCTCCCTGCTCGCGATGGGCATCATGCCCAGCGAGATCGCGAAATTGATCCGCAAAGTGGAGAGCCACAAGGCGGCGTGAGATCGGCGGTCAATTCGGCCAGTACGGCCACCGGGGCACTTCGCGGAGGCGGATGGCGGGCGGTCGGGGTGGCGGACGGTGCCACGGGTTCACCCAATCGAGGCGCGTGGTCGAGATGGCCAGACAGTTGAATGTCGAGGGTTCGAGGCGCGGAAGCCAGACGATATTCACCTCGTACTTGAACGCCGCGTCCATCACCCGCAGCACGCTCTGCATCGGCACGCCGCCATCGGCGTGGACGAGCAACCAGCGCTCGGCGCGGTTCAGGTAGATTTTCCGCAGCGCTGCGTCGAGGTCTCGCATTCGGATGCGCTGTTCCCGCAGGAAGAGATCAGCTTCCGATGCGACGTGCGCGACAACGATCGGATCGCTGAGCACCGCCGGCGGGCACCGCTGCAGCGAGCCGAAATGCACCGGCACGCCATGGGAAACAGGGCGAACCGCCGCCAGCGTGGCGAGAATTGCGAGCATCGAGGCGAGCGGGGCGGCGGCCAGCGGCATCATGTTCATGGCGCGTGTCCTGCCCCCTAAAGAACCCATGGCGCGCGGTTTTGTTCCCCGATTGAGAGCCAGGGCGCTATTCTGACAGTCTGGAGGCGCGCCGATGAATCTCCCGCTGTTCGAAACACCCCGGTCACCGCTCGCGGAACGCCTCCAGGCCCTGGCGGCGGAGGGCATCTATCTTGGGACGAGCTCCTGGAAGTACGAAGGCTGGCTCGGCTCCGTGTACACGCCCGAACGCTACGCCACGCGCGGGCGCTTCTCCCGCAAGAAATTCGAGACCGAATGTCTCGCCGAATATGCCGAAACCTTCCCGGCCGTCTGCGGCGATTTCACGTTTTATCAGTTCCCCTCGGCGGAAACCTGGCAGAGGCTGTTCGCCACCGCGCCGCCGTCGCTCCAGTTCGCCTTCAAGGCGCCGGAGGACTTGACCGTGTCGCAATGGCCCACCCACGCCCGCTACGGCGCCCGCGGCGGCAGTGAAAACGAGTACTTCCTGAACGCGGAACTGCTCGAACGCGGATTCCTGGGTCCGCTGGCCGCCTATCGCGAGCGCGTCGGTGTCGTCATCCTCGAATTTGGCGCATTTTCGAAGAAAAAATACGCTTCCGGCGCACACTTTGGCCGCGATTTGGACGCTTTTCTGACGCAATTACCCCGCGGCTGGCGCTTCGCCGTCGAGGTGCGCAATCCGGAGTTCTTCGAGCCCGAGTACTTCGATATCCTCCGGGCCCACAACGCCGCGCACGTCTTCAACGCCTGGACGCGCACGCCGCCCATTGAGGCCCAGGTCTTGCTCGACCAGGCCTACACCGCCGACTTTCTCGTCGCCCGCGCCCTGCTGCGCCAGGGCCGCGCCTACGCCGACGCCGTCCGGAAGTTCGAGCCCTACTCAGCCATCCAGGAGCCCAATCCCGGCGCGCGCGAGGCCCTGAAGACCCTGATCGAGCGCGCGCGCAGCCAGAAACAGATGGCCTTTCTGTTCGTCAACAACCGCCTCGAAGGTCACGCCCCCGGCACGATCTCCGCCGTCGTCGAAGACCTCTGATTCGCCGGACTTCGGACCAGCCAGAGTCCCGCCGCCAGCACCACCGCGGCGATCGCGACATACTCCCACGGCAGGTACTTCTGCCCGCTCAGCCCAAGCTGTTCCACCGTCTCGCGCGAGCGCGACAGCAGCGCCATCAGCCCGTTGTTCAACGCGTGCCCGATGACGCCCGCCCACAGCGACCCGGTCTTCCACACGGCATACCCAAGCACCACGCCCAGGAAGAATGTCGGCAGCAGGCGGTAAATCGACGCGTGCGCCAGGCCAAACAACAGTCCCGAAATCAGCAGCGCCGGCCACATGCCCAGCCGTCTGAGTCCCGACATGATCAATCCCCGGAACAGCGTCTCTTCACACAGCGCCGGCGTGACGGCCATCAGCAGCCAGACCTGCCAGATCGGCACCGTGCGATCATCCAGCATCAGAATCTTCTCGAGCGCCTTCACCAGGCTCTCCGGCGGCGGCAGCAGGCGAATCAGAATCCCGCTCGCCACCGCCCACGCCGAAAGCCCGATCAGCACCGCGCCCAGCAACCCCCGCCACGGCAGGCGCCGCAGCGCCAGCGTCTCGCGCCAGTCGTAGCCCTTCGCGTACACCAGCGCCAGCGCCGGGGCCAGGAAGAAGCCATACTGCACGATCAATAGCATGGCCGGCAGGCTCATTTTCGATAGCGACAGACTGCCGTAAAACGCAATCACCAGCACCACCGAAAACAGCAGCAGCGACACCCCCGGCGTCGGCCGCGCGCCCGGTGTCCGCGAGAAATCCAGCACCCCGCCCAGCGTCTCCTTGCCGCCCAGCAGCACGTTGTTGCGCTCAAAGACCTGCGCCGCGAACACCAGCGCCATCGCCGCGTAGCACAGCGAACTCGTCATCACCAGAAACACCATGTCCGCCGCCCATTCACCCAGAAACACCGATTTAATCAGCAGCGCGATATTGACCACCGGAACGAACGCCAGATGCGCATTCAACTCAATCCCCGGCTGCATCGTCGCCACCAGCGGAAAAACCAGGCCCATCATGATCGGCGTCAGGTAATTCTGGCCGTCCTTGAAATCCCGCGCAAACGCGCCCACCGCCAAAAACAGCGCCGTCACCATCATCGAAATCGGCAGCAACAGCAAAAACGCGAGCAATATCGTCGTCACGCTCATCTGCATTTCCATGCCGGGAATCAGCTTCACGCGGCTGAAGACCAGGGAAAGCGAAACCAGATTGACCGTCGTTCCCAACAGCGTAATCGCCCAGACCGCCAGAAATTTGCCGCCGACAATCTCCAGCGCTTCCACCGGCGCGCACAGCAGCGTCTGCATCGTGCCGCGCTCCTTTTCGCCCGCGGTCAGATCAATCGAGGCGTAAAAACCGCTCAATACCGAGAGCAAAATCACCATGTACGGCAGCATCATCCCCAGGAACATCCCCGACTGCCGCTTCTCCGGCGCGACATTCTGAGTCGCGTACTCCACCCCCTGCTGAAAGCCCGCCGGCAGGCCGCGTTCCCGCGCCCGCTCCTCCGTCAACTCAATCCGCCACAGCCGCAGTTCATCCGAAACGCGACCCCGCGCCGTCGTCGAATCCGGCCGCACCGAGTCATAGAGAATCGTCGCGCGCCCCACGCCGCCCCCCGCCACCTCCCCCGCGAAATCCGGCCACAAAATCAGCACGGCATCCACTTTGCGGTCGAGGATCAACTGCTGCGCCGCCTTCGCCCATGCCGCCCCGGGCAATGGCTTCGGCTTCGGGTTCTTGTCGTCCGCCTCGCGCCGGGGGGCCCCGCCCACCCCCGCCCCCCCCCCCCCCCCCCCCCCCCACCCCCCCCCCCTCCCCCCGGCCCCCCCCCCCCCCCCCCCCCCCGCG
>DNFG01000502.1:14962-18216 GCA_003487005.1 Bryobacterales bacterium | reverse complement strand
GCTCTTCCGATCTCTGGAGCCGCCCTCGCAACTGCAAGCGCGATGGTGGGCCACTCAACTGGACCCGGGCGGCGAGCCTGCCCTGGAGCCCGAGATCGCGGCCCGCGATGAGGATTGCCACCTCGCTGGTCGCGCTGCGTTCGAGTTCGATCTCCACCTCCGCGAGTCCAGGCTCACCATCAATCGGCCTCCAACGGCCCTCCCCGCTGAAGCGTCCAAAACCCTGTTCGGACCGGTCGGTCCGGGCGGGCGATGCCTCAAAACTCCATTTGAGCATTCCGCCCGTCCGGGCAGGAGGACTGATGTCGAGGTCGACTCCATTGAGAAAGAACGCCGATTTCAGCGCGCCCTGGCGGAAGTTGATTCGACCGCGTCGCAGCGAAAGAGAAGGCGTGTGGGCCTGCTCGCGCATCCGCTGCTCCACCTGCCGGAGCAGTATTCCTGCGTTCCAGCCCAGTGCGTCGTCCCGGCTCAGATTCACACTCGCCTCCACCAGGCGAATTGATGAGAAGACCAGCCGCCTGCGGAAGACCGACGACCAGTGGATTCCAACCTGCAATTCCGTGACATAAGCCACCGGTTCCAGTCCGAAAGCCGCGTCCTCTGGGATCACCAGATCCGTCGCCGTCAGACCTATGGCCGGAAAAAGGTTGTAGTGTACTGAACCCAAGGTCACCGGCCGGTTCAAGACCTCGCTCAGTGCCGCCTGAAGTGGCTGGCGGAGTGCTGACGCTTCAAACTGCGGCGCCGCGAGGGCCGCGGCGATGAACAGGAGCGGCAGCACAGCCAGTCCGATGAGAAGCCGCCTGAACCAGGGCCGCCTCATGACGTGGACTCTCCCGCTCGCAATCTCTGATACTCCTCTGGGGTATCGGTGTCTTGCCGGATACGTGGATCGGTGACCTCCACGGTCAAGGTTTGCGCCGCGCGTCGGTGAAGAACCTCTCGCGCGGTGGCGCCGGCCGGCAGAGTGAGCAGTTCCGAGATCACCGCCCGCGCCACCAAGACCGGATGTCCCCTCTGGCCGTCGTGGGCCGGCTGCAATACCAGAGTTCCTGCCGGGGCAGCCGTCCACGCCTCTGCCAGGCGCGCGATCGTGGACTCGGAGACGCCCGGAATGTCGACGGGATGGAAGAACGCCGCCGAGATCGCTGGCGGCAGGGACCGCAATCCACATTGGAGCGAGGACAATTGCCCGCGCTCTGGATATGGATTCAGTACAAGCACCGGCGCCGTCGCGTGCGTCATGCGGCGGGCGATCTGCTCCGCATCGTACCCGAGCACCGCGCAAACGTATGAGCAGTGGGCGGAGAAAAGCCTGACCAGACGGTCGAGAAACGTCTCGCCCTGATATTCCAATAGTGCCTTTGGCCTGCCCATGCGCGAGGACGCCCCCCCCGCCAGCACGACGGCCGCCAAGTCGAAGTTCTCCGGCTTCACTTCAGTAGCGCTTTCAACTCCTCATGCGCAAATACCGACTTCGCCACGCCGCGCCACTCCGATTCTGGGTTCCGCCGGACCGCGATCATCTCCGCCGCCACCGCAATCGCGATCTCTTCCGGTGTGATCGCCCCGATATCCAGCCCCATCGGCGCAAACAGACGATCGAATGCCGCCCGCGGGAGGCCTTCCTTTTCCAACTCCCTTACCACCGCAATCGTCTTTCGCTTCGATCCGATCATGGCAATGTAGCGGGCAGAGGTCGTCACCGCCCATCGCAGGACCCGCATATCGTCACGGTGCCCACGGGTGACGATGATCAGGTAGGACGACGAGTTCACCGTCAGTTTCGGGAACACCTCTTCATACGCCTCAGCATGCACTTCATCCGCGAGAGGGAACCGCTCCCGGTTGGCGAAGCTTTCCCGGTCGTCGATCACTGCGGTCGAAAATCCAGCCAGCGAAGCCACTTGGCACAGGCTCTTTGAAATGTGCCCAGCTCCGAAAATGAAGGCGCGCGGCTGCGGCAGCAGCGGCTCAATGTAGACCTCCAGCTGTCCCCCACAGATCAGCCCGTTGTCATACGCGGCGTCCTGCCCGAGATTGAAGTTCATCCGCCTGGGCCTCTCCGTCTCAATCGCCTCGCGCGCAGCCGCCCAAACGTCCGCTTCCACGCAGCCGCCGCCAATCGTCCCAGCCATCGTGCCGTCGTCACGCACGAGAATCTTGGCCGATTCGTAACTCGGAATCGAGCCATTGACTTCGACGATCGTCGCCAGCGCGCACTTCCGCCCTTCGCGGCGCAAACGCACGACTTCTTCGAGCAGATCCATGATCTCTCTGATTATACCGGGCTTATTCGCCCGGCCCTTCGTTCAGAAGCAGATGGACCGCTGGCGTTCCATGGTTGTAGGGCTTCACCAGGATATCGAGCTTTCCATTGCCGGTCAGATCGACAAGTCTGGACTCGTGATTGTCCAATCCCGTCGCCACGACCTCGCGGCGAAATCCGCCCTGGCCGTCACCCAGAAAGATCCAGGTCTTCGACCCGGGATTCCCGCCGTTGAGCCGCATTTCGGCCACGAAGACATCCTTGTGGCCATCGCCGTTGAAGTCCACGATCGCCAGGGAGTGTGCGTTGTCGACATCCGCCAGATGATGCGGCACCCAGGCGCCTCTCACCCATTCGTACCAGAGCAGTGGCCCGGTGCCGTCGCCGATCGCCAGAGCAACCTCGGGCCGCCCCCCTGTCTTGAGTTGTCCCGCGGCAGACCGCGAGAAATGAAACGCGGCGTCAATGTCATTCCGCAGGAACCGGTCACCCCCGAGATGCTTGAACCACAGCCCGCCACCCACCAGGTCCGGCTTTCCATCAAGGTCAATGTCGGCAATGGTCAGCCCCTCGTGCTCGTTAGTGCGCCTCCACTTCGGCGGATCACCCCGCTGCCGGGTTTCACTATCGGCAGAGTACTCATAGACCGTCGTCAGGGGCCACTCTTCAGCCGTCATCACGTCCGCTGGCGGCCGTGCCAGCATCAGCCGCTGCGCGCCTTGGTTCCAGAACGCCAGCTCAGGACGCCCGTCCCCATCCACGTCCGCCCACAGCAGATCATGGTGCTTTTTTCCCCCGCTCCGCTTGATCGTCCGCCGAACCCAGGGTTTCGACGCATCTAGAGCGGAACCCGGATTCTCATACCACCAGATTTCATTCGACCGTCCCTCGCCTCCCGCCAGAAAATCCAGGTGCCCGTCACCATCCACGTCCCCAAACGTGGCGCCGGCCTCGATCAGCCGGACCCCGTCGTCGATCACGA
>DNFG01000502.1:788-14591 GCA_003487005.1 Bryobacterales bacterium | reverse complement strand
CACGAAATCATTCAACCCGTCCCCATTGATGTCAAATACCGCAGAAGCGGTCTGCTGTGTGCCCGGAAAGGGCCTTTCGAGATGCCCATCGTCCGACGAAATCAATCTCCATCCGGACGAAACCACGGGAGCTCCCGCCGTCTGTGCACCCATCGCCGCCGCCACGAGTAGAAAGTAGATTCGGAAACTGCCCATATTGCCTCGGTGCACCCCAAACGGCGGTACGCGCTCCGTATGCTATCATTTGCCGCGAGTGAGCACACCGCATCTCCAGCCCTCGGGCCTCGCCTTCATCTTCGATATGGACGGAGTCCTCATAAACTCCACCAGTCTGCACACCCTTACCTGGGAGCGCTATCTCGAATCCTTGAACATGAGCGCCGCTGGGCTCATGCAGCGCATGCTCGGCAAGCGCAATGACCAGATCGTCCGTGACCTGTTTGGCCACGACCTCCCGCAGGCGGAAGTCGACCGCCACGGCGCGGAAAAAGAGCGTCTCTACCGCGAACTCATGATGCCCGTCTTTGACCAGCACGTGGTTCCCGGAGTGGCTGAGTTCATCAAGCAGGCCGCCGCCGCCGGCATCCCTCTGGCGCTGGGGACCAACGCAGAACCGCTGAATGTCGAATTTGTCCTGCGTCACACCGGCTTGGACGGCCTCTTTCAAGCCATCGTCGATGGCCACCAGGTGAGCCGTCCTAAGCCGGACCCCGAGGTCTACCTCGAAGCTGCCGGCCGTCTGGGCGTCCCGCCTGCCAATTGCATTGTCTTCGAGGATTCACCCGGAGGCATGGCTGCGGCCCGCACCGCCGGCGCCCGCCTCGTCGCCCTCCTCACGACTCTTGACGAGGCGCCCGTCGCCGACCTCGCAATCCCCGATTTCACCAGCCCGCGGCTGTTCGAGTGGCTTGCCGGCCAGAAACCCAATTAGCCGTCATGGATGAATTCCTCCAGATCCCCCCCCTTGTCACCGCCTTCGTCTCCATGGGTGCAGCCTCACTCGTCTGGTGGTGGCGTGACCGGCGGCTCACGCGCCTCCGCGAGCGCGTCACCGCCATCCAGGGGCTCTCCGAAGACATCCTCACCGGACGCTCCGCCTCCGCGATTCAACAAGTGTTGAATGCGGCACTGCCCAGCCTGCTCGACGGGGCGACGCCCCGCCTTTGGCTTGCCGACCGGCAGTCCGGTCTCCTCGAACCCGCCGACGGGCGCGGTTCGCCGATGCCACTCTCTTCCGGGAGCAACCCGGTCCAGCAGAGTTTCGCCGCCTCCGCTCCGGTCCGCCATGACGGTGGCGCCGGATTCCTGCTGCTCCTCCCCATGCGTTGCGAAGGGTCGATCTCTGGTGTTCTGGAGCTGCACTGGCCCGCCCGCCGGCGCATTCACCTGGACGAGGAAGCCGCCCTTGCCCACCTCGCCAATCAAGCCGCAATCGCCCTTCGCCTGCTCGACCAAAGTATCCTTCGGGAGCAGGTGCTCCGAAGTGAACGGCTCGGCGCTGTCGGCCAGTTACTTTCCGGCGTTGCCTCCGAACTGGAGGATCCTGTAGCGGAAGTCCTCCGGATCGCCTCCCGGCTCTACGACGCCGATCCCGGACACGAGTCCTTTCGGGCGCTCAAGGACTGGGCCGCCTCCGCACACCAGGCCCTTGACCGTCTCATCGCCTTCGGCCGGCCTGGCGAAACCCTCGCACGCCCCGTCGATCTCGCGGAAGTCCTTCGCAAACTCACCCACTTCCGTGAGAGAACGTGGCGCTTGCGCCAGGTTGAAACCCGCCTCGACCTGCCCGACTCGCCTCTCCTCGTCCTTGGGTCCTACGGGCAACTCGAGCAGGCTCTGCTCAGCGTGATCCTGCGGGCCGAGGAACTCCTCCCGGCTGCGGACGACCGCTGCCTTGGCCTTTCTGCCGTTCGTGATGGGGAGAGAGCCCGTCTCGTCGTCGAGTTCCCCATCGTGTCCCCGCCCGAAGAATGGGGCCTCACTGTCGCTCACGGCATCGCCGGCAACCACGGTGGATCGCTTCGTCTCAGCACGGAACCTCGCGGTGTCCGCTGCGAGATCGATCTTCCACTCATGCCCCTCACTCCACCGGACTCCCCCTCCGAAATTGGCACCACCCGGTCACTCACTCTTCTCCTCCTCGCCCCCGAATCCACCGAATCCCGCCATCTGGTTGATCTGTTCGCTGCCCGCAATCACCGCGTCGTTCCTGTCGCCTCGGACAATGAAGCCCTTCATCTCTGCCGGCGCCTCCGGTTCGATGCCCTACTCGCCGCGGTGCCCGCTGCCGACCCTTCGTGGATCCAACTCCATGAACGCAGCAACCGCCACGTCCCCTGTTTCGTCCTCCTGCCTGAGAGCGACGAAGCCGCCACACCTCCACCCGCCGCCGCCGGCGAGATTCTCACTCTTCGCCGGCCGCCCTCTTCCACGGAACTGGCCCGTGTCCTGATCGAAATCGAAAACCGCGCACGTCGCACCACGAGCTGAGTCGCGCAACCTCGTCGACACTCTCCGCGTCATCATAATGAGAGAATCTAACCTCATGCCCACCGCCATCCGCTTCTTCGCCACTCTGCTGGCCGGCGCCACTCTGCTGGCTGCCCAGAGCCGCTATGACGGCCCGCGTCCCGAAAGAGCGGACCTGCCGTACCTCCTCCACGCCCGGACTCTCCTCGAGACGGAGGCGGGCGAAGCGAAGCAGTCCACCGACAAACGCTTCACCCTCTACACCGTCGCCGGAGCCACATCCCCGGCCCGGACCCCCGTTCCCGAGCCCATCTTCATCTTCAAATCAGACCGTATCAACGCCGACCGCCTCACGCTCTACAAAATGACCGTCGAGAAGGGCGCCCGCGTGATCCGCTTCCCGGACCGCCCGGGCAAGAACTCCCCCAAACCGGTCTACCTCATGGTCACCCCTCTCGAAAAAGGCCTCTTCAAAGTCGAAGTCAACGAGCCGATCGAAGACGGCGAGTACTGCCTGACCCCTGAGGGCGTCAATACCGTCTACTGCTTCACCACCTATTGAAGCGCTCCGTCCGCTGAAATGCCCGAATTGCTCGCTGTCTTCGTTTCGCCTCTTGTTTGTCCGAGAACCGCGTCTCGTCCCGCAACTTCCTCAGCGACTCCATCTGCCCCGGCTCCGCCGCTTCGCGCACCGCGCATCCCGGCTCAACGGTGTGTGTGCAGTCGCGGAACCTGCATCGCTCGGCCATTCCGAGAATGGAGACAAAGGCTCCTTCCAGGTCCGCCATTCCTGGCATCAGCCCCACTTCCCGAAGCCCAGGCAGATCGATCAGCGACCAACCGCCGGGCATCGCAATCAGCCGTCGCGACGTCGTCGTGTGCCGTCCCCGTTCATCTCTTGCCCTCACCGGTCCGGTTGTCTGGGCCTCGTGTCCCAGAAGCCGGTTCACCAGCGTCGACTTTCCCGCGCCCGAACTGCCCAGCAGCACTGCTGTCTCTCCCCGCTTCACCAATCCGCCAAGCAGAAGCCCGGCATCATCCCGAATCGCACTGAGCACCACGACTGGCGCCCCGGTGCCCAGCCGCCGGACCTCCGCCGCACGGACCTCCGGTTCGCAGACCAGATCGCTCTTGTTCAGCAGCACCGCCGCGCGCACGCCCCCTCCGGCCGCCATCGCCAGATATCGCTCAAGGCGCCGCGGATTGTAGTCGCCGTCCAATCCCATGACCACGAGCGCGACATCCGCATTCGCAGCAAGCACCTGTGGTTCCGTCCGCGTCCCGGCCGCTCGCCTGACTACCACGCTCCGTCGCGGAAGCACCCGCTCAATCGCCTCCAGGCCCTCCCTCAGTTCCACGAAATCGCCGGCCACCGGCCGCATCTCACCCCGGATATGCTCCACCTGCCACGTGCTGGAGTTCATTTCCACCGTCCAAATGCCGCGTTCCTGGCGCACTACGCGCCCCACTCGCGATTCCTGATTGTTCATTGATAAATCCTCTGGACACACTTCAACCGCGGGGTTTAGGGTCGCTCGTGTCTAGAGGGCAAGGTCTGTCAAAGGCAAGCACCACTATAGCAAACGCGATCCGCACCCGGCTGCCTTTGATACAATCGCTCACGCAATGAGCGATCGTCGCGCCTTTCTTAAAACCGCGTCCGCCGCGGGTCTGACCACGAATCTCTTTCCTCGCCTCGCCAGGGGCGCCAATGACAAGGTGCAGGCCGCCTTTATCGGCATGGGCCGCATGGGCATGGGCAACCTGAATGCCGCCATGCGGCAAGATAACCTCGTCCCTGTCGCCGTCTGTGACGTCTATCAGCCCAACCTGGAAGCTGGCTTCGCCGCCGCCTCGAAAAACCCGCACAAGGCCACCGTCCGCAAGATCAAGGACTTCCGCCAGATCCTCGCCGACAAGTCCATCGACCTCGTCTGTATCTCCACACCTGATCACTGGCATGCTTACATGACTGTCGAAGCCTGCAAGGCCGGCAAGGATGTCTACGTAGAGAAACCCGTCTCCGTCACGATCGAAGAGGGCCAGTTGATGGTCAAGGCCGCCCGCAAGTACGGCCGCGTCGTCCAGGCCGGCACCCAGCAGCGGTCCCAACCCCATTACCAGCGCCTCACCAAGATGATCGCCGAGGGAGCCATCGGCGACGTCACGTTTGTCCGCACAGGTAACTACGGCTATACCACTCCAGAAGGCATCGGCGCGCCCCCGGACGAAAAGCCCCCCGCCGACCTCGACTGGGATCTGTGGCTCGGTCCCGCGCCCATGCGCCCCTACAATAAGAACCGGTTCGGCGTCGACCCGAAGGCATTTTCCCACTTCCGCTGGTTCTGGGACTACGCCGGCGGCATGATGACGGACTGGGGCGTTCACCTGCTAGACATCGTTCAGATGGCCTTCGGCGAGGCCATGCCCACCGCCTGCGTCGCACTCGGCAAGAAGTCCTACATCCAGGACAACCGGGACACTCCGGACACGCTCGAAGCCACCTATGAATATCCGAAGTTTCTCGCTACCTACGAGAACCGCCTCGCCAATGGCGCATCACCCTTCCCCTACGGCAACACCGCCTTCCACGGCACGAAGGGCACCCTCTACTGTGATCGCTCCGGCTTTAAGATCATCCCGCTGAAGGATTCGGGCATCGAACCCCTCGAAGTCCTCGCCGAACGCGGCGGGGGCAATGTCGCCCACTGGGCGAATTTTCTCGATTGCATCAAGACTCGCCAGCGGCCCGTCTCTGACATCGAGATTTGCCACAAGTCCACCACCACCTGCCACCTCGCCAACATATCCATCCGGGCGAAATGCCGCGTCGACTTCGACCCTGCCACCGAAAAGCTCAGCCCCGCCGAAGCCGCCCGTTACGCTGCTCGAGAAGCCCGCTCCCCCTGGAAGATCACTCTTTGATGGACGAAAGGGCCACGCGTGGCGCGTGGCCCTTTCACTCGACCGGCCTCCCGCCACGCCTACTGCGAAGCGCGTTCGCTGATCAATTTCTCGATCGCCTCCATCTCCCTACCGGCTTCGCCGTACTTGCCTTGACCCTGCAATTCACGGTACCGCCGGAGGTGGTTCCGCAGCTTCATCAGCGTTTCGGATGCTGGCGCCGCAGCGGGTGAAGCTGCTGGCATTGAAGCTGCCGCCTCCGTCGCCGTTTCCGCCGCCGCCCGGGTCTCCCCGGGTAACGGTGATGTGTCAAGGAAATCCTGCCCCGCCAGCGACGACAGCGCCAATTCGTAAGTGTCTTCGTAGATCAATCGGTTCCCCACCGCGATCACGACCTTCTTCAACTGCGGCATCCGCGCCTCCGCTGCCTGCAAATAGATCGGCTCGATATAGACGAACGTGTCATCCACCGGCAACACCAGCATCTGCCCACGCAACACCTGCGATCCCTGCTGGTTCCACAGCGACAGATCCTTCGAAATGAACTGATCCTGATTGATGCGCGCTTCGATCTGCATGCTGCCGAACATCAATTCCTGTTTCGAGAGTTTCAGGAAGGTCAGTTCCCCCAACTTCTCTCCATCGCATCTCGCCACCATCAAACCGATCATATTGTCCTTATTTCGCGGGGTGAACGTCGTCATCAGCAGAAACTCCGGCTCCTCTTCGCCGGGCAGCGTCGCCACCACATACGTCGGCGCACCAGGCTCCGCCCTCCCGGATGGATTGTTGAGATTCCGCGCGATCTCCCAGACATCCTCCTTGTTGAAGAACGCTTCGGTGTCCGTCATGTGGAATGTCCGATAGATCTCCGCCTGGACCCGGAACATGAATTCCGGATACCGGGCGTGCTCCCGCAGGTCGGCCGGCATCTCTGCGCTCGGCGTGAACAGCTTCGGGAACAGGTGCCTGTATGCCCTTAGAACCGGGTCCTTCTCGTCGAAAACGTACAGTGTCACCGTCCCGTCATACGCGTCCACCACCGCCTTCACCGAGTTCCGGATGTAGCTGATCTCTCCAATTCCACCCAGCCGGACAGAACGCGAATATGGATGCGAGTCCGATGTCGTGTACCCGTCGATGATCCACGCCAGTTGCCCGTTCTCCCGAATCACCAGGTACGGATCCGGATCCCAATGCAGGAATGACGCCAGCGCGGACACCCGCTCCCGCACTTTCCTCCTGATCATCATCCGGCTCTCCGGCTTCAAATAACTCGTCAGGACAATGTTCCAGTCCCCCGTCGCGAGTGCCGCCGCGAGCCGCATCGGCGGCGAGGAAATCGGGAATCCCCCCTTCCCGCCATAACGCGTCTCCACATTGCCGCTCCCCGATGGGTAGTTGAACTCCGGCTGTGCCGTTCGCACGAAAACAGGCTCGTGCGTCACTTCACCGTAGTAAATCTCCGGTCGCGTGAGCTTCAGCGAATAGGTCCGGACCTCCGCCGGCGCGTTCAGGACCAGCATCCGGGGCAGACCGTCTGTCGTGATCCGTGCCGCTTCCGCCACCACCATCCCATAGCCGTGTGTATAGATGAAATGTGGGTTGATCCAACGAGACTTGGCGTCTCCCGGCAACTGGTTCACATCCAGTTCGCGCGGCGAAAGAAGCACTTGCCGCAATTGTCCGTCGATGATGTACCGGTCCACATCGCTGTCGTGAAACACATAATACGGCCTAAGCGCCTGGATCTGTGTCGTCGTGTCATGGAACGCCCGCCAGTCCCACAGGCGCACATTATTGAACAACGCCCGGTGCTTCGTCGGATCCACCGGCGCCTCTTGAGTGGCCGGGAACTCGATCTCTGTGCTCCGCTCTGTTAGTCCGTAGGCTTCGCGCGTCGCCGCGATGTGCCTCGTGATGTACGGTGCCTGGATCGTGATTTCGCTGGGCCTGACATACAGCGTGTAGAGAATCGTGGGCACGAACAGCGACAACGCAATCAGCGCCGGCAACAGTAGCGCCAGCTTCCATCGCCCCGCAAACAACCCCAGGGCCGCCAGGACCGCCGCCGCCACGCAGGCCCATAACAGCGGCATCGTCACCGTCTGCGCTGTCCAGTCCATTCCCACCAGTGAACTGTGATCCTCATACAGCAGTTCGTAGCGCTTCAGGAAGTATCGGACTGCCAGGGCCAGCAAGAACACTCCGCCCGTCACCCGGATAAACCGCGTTTCCAGCGCCGCCCCCAGGTTCAGATCCCGAAGATCGAACTGCACTCCAGTCTCGGCGTTCCACTCCGGCATCCGTGAACGTAACGACCACACCCGCGCCGTCAGCCAGTAGATCACCCCCGTGAACAGCGTCGTCACGAGCAGCAGCCTCAACAAAAGTGCGTAAAACGGTACGTGGAAAAAGTAATACTTCAAGGGCAGATCAAAAACCGGATCCCGCCAGGCCCCTTCCGTGCCGACATTCAGCCCCCCAACGAACCGCATGATCGTCCACGAATCCACAGCCGCCGCCGCTACCAGCAAGCTCAGAACGAACAGCGCTGCCGTCGCCAGCCGCGCGTACACCGGATACTCGCTCAGCCGCGTCCCCGCCCGCTTCATCCCCCGCGCATGCGCGATCCAGAACAACGCGAATACCAGCAACGCCGCCGCCAGCCCAGGCAGGTAGTTGTAGCTCAGGATGCGGTACCACGTCTCGATCTGGCCCATCTCCTGCCACCACTGGTACTCGATCAGGAATCGCGCCACCGCCCGTGCGCTCATCAGCGCCACCAGCACCAGGATCACGATGAACCCAAGCCCGAACCGGAAAGGCGGGCGTCCCGCTGTGTCTGACATGTTTTTCTCCCTCCACCAGTGTATCCACCCCCGCCTCTCGTTTCCCGATTTCCCGCGCAATGCGACACAATGGTTTCTCCATACCATCGCCATGTCGCTCAACCCCTACCTCTTCCGCGCCACCATCGTCGCTGCCCTGGGCGGCCTCCTCTTCGGATTCGATACCGCGGTCATTGCCGGAGCCACCGCCGCCCTTGCCAATCTCTTCGAACTCACCCCCGTCATGCTCGGCGCCACCGTCTCCAGCGCCCTCTGGGGAACTGTCCTCGGCGCCATGTTTGGCGGTTGGTCCGGCGACCGCTTCGGCCGCCGCGACTCCCTTCGGCTCCTCGGCCTCTTCTACCTCCTCTCCGCCCTCGGTTGCGCCCTCGCCTGGGATTGGTATTCCTTCCTCATCGCCCGCTTCCTTGGCGGTCTGGCGATCGGCGCTTCTTCCGTCCTGGGCCCAATGTACATAGCCGAAATCGCCCCGGCACGCCTTCGCGGCCGTCTCGTCGGCCTCTTTCAATTCAATATCGTCCTTGGTATTCTGCTCGCCTATTTCTCCAATTACCTCATCGGACTCGCCGGCCTCGGCGCCTCGGAATGGCGTTGGAAACTCGGCATCGAAGCCGTCCCCGCGGCCATCTTCCTCGCCCTCCTGTTCGGCATCCCCCGCAGCCCCCGTTGGCTCGTCAAACGCGGCCTCATTGACGAAGCCCGGCAGGTCCTCAAACTCACCGGCGAGGTCAACTACGAAGCCGAACTCCAGAACATCATCGAGTCCATTGACGCCGAACACGGCCACGCCGACGAACCCCTCTTCACCCGCAAATACCGCTTCCCCGTCTTCCTCGCCATCTCGATCGCGATGTTTAACCAGCTTTCCGGTATCAACGCAATCCTCTACTACCTCAACGACATCTTCGCTCAGGCCGGTTTCGACAAGGTCTCAAGCGACCTTCAGGCCGTCGCTCTTGGCTCCGCCAATCTGCTGTTCACGATCCTCGCCATGAGTGTCATCGACAAACTCGGCCGCAAGAAACTCCTCCTCATCGGCTCCGTCGGCTGCGCTCTTTCCCTCGCCGGCACTACCTGGATTTTCTTCACCGGTACTAACAAACATCTCCTCGTCTTCATGCTTGCCGGCTTCACCGCCTCCTTCGCCTTCTCCCAGGGCGCCGTCATCTGGGTCTACCTCAGCGAAGTCTTCCCCAATCGCGTCCGCGCCAAAGGCCAGAGCCTTGGCAGCTTCACTCACTGGGCCATGAACGCCATCATCGCCGCCGTCTTCCCCGTCCTCGCCGCCCTCAGTCAGGCTGGCCCCTTCGTCTTCTTCTGCGCCATGATGGTCGCCCAGTTCTTCGTTGTCCTGAGTGTCTTCCCCGAAACCAAGGGTTATACGCTCGAACAGATGCAGAAGCGTCTCGGCATCCACTAGACCGCTGCGCTGCCACCCATGAGGCGTTTGTCGTGAGGGAAGCCTCCGGGAGCCCGCCCCTGGTGGGAGCGGGTTCGATGACGAATCGAGCGGTCCAAGCCCGCTGCCCGGCTTGCGGAGGATTGGTTGTTCAACGGAGCTCAGCGCACTTGCGGCACGGTTCCGAAATGCCACAAACTACAGTCGATTCTCGGCCTAAAACCCAGCCGCCCTCCACACCACTTCTCCCCCCACGATCGTCGCAATCGGTCCCCCCTGGAACGTCCGCCCACTGAAGGGCGAATTGCGGCTCTTCGACTCCGACTTCGTGACGTCGTAAGTCCACGGATACTCCGGATGGAACACCGTCACGTTCGCCTTCACGCCCGCTCGCAACGTGCCTCGCTCCCGCTCGCCCGTCCAGCCCATCACCCGCGCCGGCTCACTTGTGTAGAGCGCCACCAGCCTTGGCAGCGAAATCCGCCCCGAGTGCACCAGTACCTCCAACGACACCCCCACTGCGGTCTCCAGCCCGATAATCCCGAACGGGCACTTCTCGAACTCCTGCATCTTGTCGTCGCCCGCGTGTGGCGCATGATCCGTTGCCAGGCAGTCCACCGCCCCGCTCACCACCCCGTCAATCACCGCCTCCACATCGTGCCCGCACCGCAGCGGCGGTTTCATCTTGTAGTTCGAGTCATACGGCTTCATGAAGCCCGTGTGCAGCGCGATGTGATGCTGCGTCACCTCCGACGTCACCCGCAGTCCCTTCTGCTTCGCGAACGCTACCATCGCCACAGCGTTCTTCGTCGAAATGTGCGCCACGTGATACCGTGCGCCCGTCATCTCCGCCAGAATGATGTCCCGCGCCACCATCACATCCTCCGCCGCCGAAGGAATCCCCCCAAGCCCCAGCCGCACACTTTCCACGCACTCGTGCATGTCCCCGCCCGCACTCAAATTCAGATCCTCGCAGTGATCGATCACCGGGATGTCCAGGCCTCGCGCCGTCTCCATTGCCCGCCGCATCACCCGCGAATTCATCACTGGACGCCCGTCATCACTGATCGCCACCGCTCCCGCCGCCACCATCGACCCGATCGACGCCATCTCCTCACCCGCGCTCCCCTTCGTGATCGCACCGATCGGGAACACCTCCACCACCGCGTGCTTGCGCGCCTTCTCGATAATGTAGCTCGTCACCGTCGCCGAATCGTTCACCGGCTTCGTGTTCGGCATGCAGCACACCGTCGTGAACCCGCCTGCCGCCGCCGCCCGCGCTCCCGTCTCGATCGTCTCCGCGTGCTCAAATCCGGGCTCCCGCAGATGCACGTGGATGTCGATGAACCCCGGCGCCACCACCAGGCCTGTCGCGTCTATGACCTCCGCTCCGGATACCTCCAGGTGTGGACCCACACCAGCGATCACGCCGTCCGTAATCAACACGTCACCCACGGCGTCATGCCCCGACGCCGGGCAGATCACCCGTCCGCCGCGAATCAATAGCTTGCTCACTGCAACAATACCCTTTCCAGCACCGCCATCCGCACCGCGATGCCGTTCTCCACCTGATTCAGGATCATCGACCTCTGTGAATCCGCAACCTCGCTCGAAATCTCCCGCCCCCGGTTGATCGGACCCGGATGCATCACGATCGCCTCCGGCCTCGCCAATTCCAGATGTTCCAGCCGCAGGCCGTAGAACCTGAAATATTCGCCCGCCGGCATCGACGGCTCATGAATCCGCTCCAGTTGCACCCGCAGCATCATCACCACATCCGCTTCCCGCACAGCCTCGCGAATATCGTTCTCCAGGCTCACCCCCGGCGCGATCTGTGCCAGTTCCGCCGGAGCCAGCGCCGGCGGGCCGCACAGCACCACCTCCGACCCGAACTTCGACAGCAAATGGATGTTCGACCGGGCCACCCGGCTGTGCAGAATATCGCCAATGATCGCCACCCGCAGCCCCTCCAGCCGCCCCAGCCGGTCCAGAATCGTCCGCGCATCCAACAATGCCTGCGTCGGATGCTCGTGCATCCCGTCACCGGCGTTCACGATCGGCGTCGTCAGGTGCCGCGCCAGAAAATGCGGAGCCCCCGATGCCGCGTGCCGCATCACGATCGCCGACGGATGCATCGCCACCAGCGTGTTCAGCGTGTCCACCAGACTTTCGCCCTTCGAGACGCTTGATCCCGAAGCCGTGATTGACAAAGTGTCCGCTCCCAGCCGCCGTGCCGCAATTTCGAAACTGGACCGCGTCCGCGTCGAGTTCTCGTAAAACAAATTGACCACCATACGCCCCGCGCAGGTGGTCAATTTCTGAAACGGCCCTTGCCCGTGCCACTGAAACGCCTCGGCCCGGGTCAGAACCTCCTCGATCTCGCTCCGCTCCAGTGGCTCTATGCCCAGGAGTCCTTTCGCCATTCGCTCCTCCCGCCGGCTCTAGCCGATCCTCTCTACCAGAAGAACCTTCTCCGTCTCATCCACCTCGGCGAACTTCACCTCGATAATCTCTCGCGACGACGTCGGGACTTTCCTCCCCACATACTGAGCCTCGATCGGCAACTCCCGGTGCCCCCGGTCAATCAACACCAGCAGCTGCACCCGAGCCGGACGCCCCAGCTCAAACAAAGCATCCAGTGCCGCCCGGATCGTCCGCCCCGTGTACAGCACATCGTCCATCAAAACGATGTCCTTGCCCGTCACGGGAAAGTCGATTTGGGTCCCACTGACCACCGGCTTCGGACCCACCGTCGACAAATCGTCCCGGTACAGGTTGATATCCAGTACCCCTACCGGAATCTTCAGATTCTCCAGCGACTCGATCTTCGCCCCCAGCCGCTGCGCGATCGGCACTCCCCGCCGCCGGATCCCCAAAAACGCCAGCTGCGTCAGATCCGTCGTCTTCTCCAGAATTTCGTGCGCCAGCCGCACCAGCGTGCGGTCGATCTCCGAGGCGCTCATCAATTGGGCTTTGTCGCGTGTCGCACTCATCAGCTTATCCGTTGAACAGACCAGACTACCACACGGAATCAGTACCGGCGCAGCCGCCCGCTCATCCGCTTGCTGATCTTCTCCACCTCTTCCAATGCCCGCCCCACGCTTCGCGGCGCCCCGCCCGGCGCCGCCTTCTTCAGTGCCCGCTCCACCTCCTCCAATATCTCCTCCATCCGCTCCAGATCCCGCAGGTTTCGCTCGTAATCCTCCCGCAGAATCGCCTCGCTCTGCAGTCGCCCGTCCGGCAACCGCTTCGGCTTCTCCCGCGCGTCCGGAAATCCCGGCGGCAACTGCCCCGCCCAACCAGCCACGCCCAATAATCCCAACCACGCCCTCCGCTTCATCGCCGCAGCCTCCCCCGCACTTCCCGGCTCAACTTCTCAATCTCCTCCAGCCGGTCCAGCGCCTTCAGCGACAGTGCATGATACTTCGTCTCCTCTAACTCTTCCCGCAACTCCCGCGCCAACACCCGCAGCCTCTCCATCCCCTTCCGCGCCTCCGCGTGCTCCAGGGCGCGCCGCTCCTCCACCGTCGGCTTCGCCTTCTTCGCGCTCGACGCGCTGCTATCCTGATCGTTTATGCGTGACGTCCATCTCGGCATCATCGGTCTCGGCAATGTCGGCACCGGTTCTCTTACCATTCTCACCGAAAACGCCAGCCAAATCGCCCAAAAGCTCGGCTTTCGCCTCGTCGTCTCCGCCGTCTGCAGCCGCACGGCCACCTCGAAGACTCTCCCCGCGGGGCTTGACGGCGCCCTCGTCACCGAGGACTGGCGCGACGTCATCGCCCACCCCGATGTCGAGATCGTCGCCGAACTGATCGGCGGCACCACCGTCGCCCGGGAAGTCGTCGAGGCCGCCATCGCCGCCGGCAAATCCGTCGTCACCGCCAACAAGGAACTCATCGCCCTCGACGGCGTCGCCCTCTGGCGCCAGGCCGCCGCCCAGGGCGTCCTCCTCGCCATGGAAGCCAGCGTCTGCGGCGGCATTCCCGTCCATGGCGTCCTTCGCGAAGGTATCGCCGCCGACCGCCTCGAAGCCCTCTACGGCATTCTCAACGGAACCAGTAACTACATCCTCAGCGAAATCGAGCAAAATAACAGCGAATTCAACGCCGTTCTCGCCGAAGCCCAGCGCCTCGGCTACGCCGAAGCCGACCCCACCGCCGACATCGACGGCTTCGA
>DNFG01000502.1:0-455 GCA_003487005.1 Bryobacterales bacterium | reverse complement strand
CCCGCTGACATCCCCACTTCCGGCATCCGCCCCATTACCCCTGTCGACTTCCGCTACGCCGCCCAGGTCGGCTGCACCATCCGCCTCGTCTGCTCCGCTGAATCCACCCCCGAGGGCCTCTTCGCCGCCGTCCGTCCCGCCCTGATTCCCAAGGACGCCATCCTCGCCTCCGTTCGCGGCGCCTACAACGCCGTCTGGGCCCGTGGCGCTTACGGCGCCGACACCTTCTACTACGGCAAGGGCGCCGGGCCCAATCCCACCGGCGTCGCCGTCGTTTCCGATCTGATGCGCCTGGCTCGCGACCTCCGCTCTGGCGCCGCCGGCCGCGTCTCCCCCTTCGGCTTCACCGAACCCGCCCCCACCAGGCCCCGCCCCATCGGCGAACAGCAGCGTGCCTGGTACCTCCGCTTCCGCGTCCACGACCGCCCCGGCATCATCGCCGCCCTCTCCGCTAT
>DNFG01000329.1:560-3367 GCA_003487005.1 Bryobacterales bacterium | reverse complement strand
AGCTCTCCCCTTTTCCCCTACCCGACGCTCTCCCGATCTCTTCGAGATTCCTCTGCCAGAGGGCGTCCTCGACTTCGACGACGATGCGGCCGCCGGCGAAGGAGACGGCTTTGGTCCGGTGAGCCAGACGGCGGCCGATGACCGCGGGCCACGCGGCGAGGGCGAGTTCGGCCTCGGTGAGCGGGGCTTTGCCCTTGAGCTTCGGGATCAAACGTCCGGCACGTTCCATTTGGGGGGCTGAAAGGCGATTTTAGCACGCGGAAAGCGTGCTAGATTCGACATTTCATGCTGATTCTTGCATCACAATCGCCGCGCCGGCAGGAACTGCTGCGGCAGGCCGGCTTCGGATTCCGGGTCGTGGTCCCCGGCGTGGACGAGACCCGTCTGCCGGATGAGCCTCCCGAAAGCTATGTCGAAAGGCTGGCGCGGGCCAAGGCGGAGGCGGTGGAAGCAGGGCCGGAGGACTGGGTTCTGGCGGCGGACACAACGGTGGCACTGGACCATCATGTTCTCGAAAAGCCGGAAGACGCGGCCGAGGCGGCGCGGATGCTCCGGTTGTTGAGCGGGCGGGTGCACGAGGTGATGACGGGGGTCTGCCTCCGCCACGGAGGGAGGCAGTGGTCAGGAGTGGAGACGACGCGGGTGGAGTTCGCCGGGTTGAGCGAGGAGGAGATCGCGGAGTACGCGGCGAGCGGCGAACCGCTGGACAAAGCGGGCGGTTACGGGATTCAGGGGCTGGCGTCGAAGCTGATTCCGCGGATCGAGGGCTGTTATTTCAACGTGGTGGGATTGCCGGTGGCGCGGGTGTACGCGATGTTGCGCTCGGCGGGCTACCACTTGCCCCGGGGGTAGCGGGCGCGGATCCAGTCGGCGAACTCACCGGGGGCGGGCATGGTGGAGAGGCGGCTTTGGCGGACGAGGGACCACTGGTTGAAGAGGCCGGAATCCTTGATCTCGCGGAGGGTGACGGGCGGGTCGAAGGGGCGGAGGTATTCGAGGTCGACGACCCAGGATTTGGGATTGTTGGGGTCGGGGCGGGGAGTGGAAACGACTTTGGCGAGGGCGACAACGGCGGCCTGGCCCATGCTGTGGTAGATGAAGACGCGGTCCTTGGGGCGCATGGCCTTGATGGCCATGAGGGCCTGGGCGTTGTTGACGCCATCCCAGACGGTGCGGCGGTCGGCGGCAAACTGGTCAGCGGAGTAGGTCTCCGGGTCGGTCTTGGCGAGGAAGAAGGGCATACTGGTTACGGGTTCGGGCGGAGTGGGGCAACGGAGGCGCCACAGAACCTAAAGTACCAGTCCTAAAGGGACTTTTGTTTCCGGAGGCCTGCCGAACGTGGTGGTGTACAATGAGATTCCAGATACGAAGGTTATTCTGGCGCAGACTGCGCCCACGGCTGGGTTGTGGAGCGCGAGGCTGAAACCGCGGCGTGAGGACGCCGTGATCCGGATGGAGGCAAGACGAATGAAGTTGTACGAATTCAATGGGATCCGCTGGATTTCGATGCTGGTGCTGAGCCTGTTGGTGGTGGCGGGAATGGGGCTGGCGCAGCAGAGCGCTCCGGCGCAGGCGGCGCCGCCCGCGGAGCAGGAGGAGATCCGTCCCTCGGGCTCGCAAGTGGCCGAACCAGTGGATCCGAACAGCTACATTATCGGGGCGGAGGATGTTCTGGCGATCCGGGTGTGGCGGGAAAATGACCTGAGTTCGGTGGTGAGCGTGCGGCCGGACGGGCGGGTGACGCTGGCCCTGGTCGGGGATGTGGAGGCGGCTGGGTTGACGCCCGCGCAGTTGACCGCCCGGGTGACGGAGGCATATAGCAAGATTCTGAACAAGCCCGAGGTGATGGTGGAGGTCCGGCAGGTTCGATCGAAGCGGTATTACATCTCGGGCAACGCGAACCGGACGGGTCCGCATCCGCTGATTACGCCGACGACGGTGTTGCAGGCGCTGAGTGCGGCGGGTTTCCGCGAATGGGCGAAGACGAACAAGATCGTGATCATGCGCGGGACGGAGCGGCTGAAGTTCAACTACAAGGACATTCTGAAGGGCAAGAAGCTGGAACAGAACATCTACCTTCAGGATGGGGACCACATCTACGTTCCCTAGGGGGACGGAACCGAGCGGAGGGGCGAGGTCCGGAGGCCCGCCCAAATCGACCACCCGCGCGACATGCAATCGCGCAGCAGCCGGCTGGAAACGGCGGAACGAGGAACGATGCAACCAACGAATCAAGGGGAACAGCCACTCAGTGTCTCGCGGCGGGCGCTGGATGTAGAGGATTATCTGGACATCGCGCGCCGGCACCGGTCATGGATTCTGGCGCCGGCCTTCGCGGGTCTGGTGCTGGCGGTGGTGACGGCGTTCCTGTGGCCGGACTCGTACCGGGCGTCGGGGATGATTCGCGTGGTGCCCCCCAAGGTGCCGAACCGGCTGATTCAGACCAACATCACCGAAGCGATGTCGCAGCGGGTCTCGACGATCTACCAGGACATCATCAGCCGCAGCACGCTGACGAACCTGATCCAGACGCACAATCTTTATCCGGACGAGCGCAAGCGGCTGCCGATGGAGGACGTGGTGGAGATGATGCGTTCCGACATCGACGTGGGCCAGATCACGGGCTTGCGGCGCGGCGACAGCGGGGCGGCGTTCCGGGTTCAGTTTTCTTACTCGGACAAACGAATCGCGCAGAAAGTCTGCACGGATCTGATCTCGCGGTTCATTGATCTGAGTCTGTCATCGCGGTCATCGCAATCGTTGATCACCACCGAGTTTTTCCGGGATCAGCTGAGATCGGAAGAGCG
>DNFG01000329.1:0-291 GCA_003487005.1 Bryobacterales bacterium | reverse complement strand
ACCGAGTTTTTCCGGGATCAGCTGGAAGTTGCAAAGAGCGAGATCGACGAAATCGACCGGCGGCTGACGGCGTTGCGCATCCGGAATGCAGGGCAGATGCCGGATCAGGCGGACGCGCTGTTGAACCGGATCAACACCCTCGAGACTTCGATCCAGTCCATCAATTCATCTCTCAACAGGGTGAATCAGGAAAAGCTGCAACTGGAGACGAATCTGCGGTTCCTGAGACAGCAGGCGACGGAAGCGGCGAACGCTCCGGCGTCGGCGGCGGGAGGAACGGGCGGCGGCGCG
>DNFG01000402.1 GCA_003487005.1 Bryobacterales bacterium | reverse complement strand
GCGGAAGGCAGGGGGGTGGGGGGGGGGACGGCTGGTGCCTGCGGTGCCGGCACCGCGATTGGCGGAGCCGCGGAGACCGGAGTTCCACACTTGATGCAGAACTTGACATTAGGCGGCAGGCCGCTTCCGCAGACAGGACAGGAGGCCGCTGCGGAGGTGGGCTCGGCCGGCGCGGGTGGTGCGGTCACCGGTCGCGGCGAGGCGGCCGGCGCGGGGGTCCCACAATGGATGCAAAATCGAACCCCCTCCTTGAGTGCCTTCCCACAAACAGAACAGTTGACCATGAGTCCTCCGGCATGATTTCAGGCTGCCGGGCCACGGAGCGATGGCCCGATCTATCCAGACCTGTCTATCTGAAAACTACATGGATCTGCCGGGAGATGCAACTCGAAAGGAGAGGGGGACAGAGTGGGGAACCCAGGGGGGGACTGGAGCGGGAGACGGGACTCGAACCCGCAACCAACAGCTTGGAAGGCTGTGACTCTACCTTTGAGTTACTCCCGCTTCGGGTAACTTCTCTATTGTACCGGAAGCTAAGGCTGATCTCGACTGGAGTAGGGAGGAAGAGGTGGGCAGGCCGGCTACTGGGAGCCGCGCCCAAGAACCATCACCTTGACGGTGTGAAAAAGGATATAGAGATCAAGCGCTGGAGAGAGGTGCTTCATGTAATACAGGTCAAACTCCAGCTTGGCGATGGTGTCTTCGAGGGTGTCGCCATATTTGTGATTAATTTGGGCCCAGCCGGTGATTCCGGGCAGGACGGAGTGCCTGTGGCCGTAAAACGGGATCTGTTCGGTGAGAGTCCGGACGAACTCGGGGCGTTCGGGGCGGGGTCCGGCGATGGCCATTTCTCCACGCAGGACGTTGAAGAACTGGGGGAATTCGTCGATGCGCAACTTGCGCAGCCAGCGGCCGAGCGGCGTGATGCGCGGATCGTCCTTGGTGGCCCAGACCGCGCCGGTGCGGGCTTCGGCGTCGACATACATCGATCGGAACTTGAGGACTTCGAAGACTTTACCGTGCAGGCCGACGCGGCGCTGGCGGTACAGGGCGGGGCCCGGACTGGTGAGTTTGACGAGTGCCGCCACGACGAGTAGCAGTGGGCTGGTGAGGATGATGCCGATCAGGGCGGCCACAAAGGAGTAAGCGCGCTGGAGGGCGAGAGCGAGAGGCGCGGGTCCGAGGCGCTGGCTGAAGATCAGATGGGAGGGCCGGAGCGCGGAGAGGGCGATGCGGCCGGTGATGGTTTCATACAGACTGCCCACCTCCTCGATGGACGCGCCGCGCAACCGGAGATCCAGCAACTCATACACCGGCATGAAACCACGGCGCTCGTTGAGTCCGACGATCAGACGGTGGGGCTTGACCTCTCTCCATGCGTGTTGAACATCGGAAGGCTCGCCGCGCCAGGGCCCGAGAACCGCCTCCGCTTCCGGATCGGGCCTCGGGGCGAGATAGCCGGCCGGGCTCAGTGCACATTCCGGCCTGCGCCTCAGTTGGCGGGCGAGTTTGCGGGTCAGTTCGCTGTCTCCAAGGAAGAGGACGCGCTGGGGATCCAGGATGGAGAACACGACTTCCGAGTAGGCCATACGCCACAACGGGAGGATCAGGAGCCCAAGCGTGGAGCCGATGATCATGTTCCAGCGCGAGAGGATCAGGTCGTGGTTCACGTAGCTGAGAAGAGCCTGGACGAGGAAAGCAATGCCGAAAATCAGACAGTATTGCTGGAGCAGGTAGATCCTGCTCCAGACTCGAAACTCACTATAGAGATCATGAAAATAGATGCCTAGCAGGATCGAGGCAACCACAACGGTGACGGCAATCATTCCTCCGCCGTAGAGTAGATAAAGATCAAGCGAGAGCCCTCCGGTCAGGTAAAATGCGGCCAAAAAGCACGCAGTGGCGAGGAGAGCTTCGGAAACGACCAACCCGACAACGGAGGTAGGGATGAATACTTTGAAGAGCCGGATCATGGGGCGGCCGGACCGATCCCCAGTGTAACACGCGCGCTTTCAGGTGACCTTTGTAGGCTGGGGCGGCAAAATGGGTTAGATTGAAGGTGGAGGAATGGCCGAGTGGTTTAAGGCGGCGGTCTTGAAAACCGCAGTGCTCGAAAGGGTACCGGGGGTTCGAATCCCTCTTCCTCCGCCATCGACCTGGGTGGCATTCATGCGCGGCGGAATCGCCGGAGCAGGAATACGGCGAGGCGCAGGGCGGCGCCAAAGAATCCAAGCACGATTGAGTCGCCTAGGCGGGTCCAGGGGGAAGGCTTGGGCGTCATGGACGGTTCGGGGCTTTCTGGGGCGGGGGCAGATAGCGATGCGTGACGTAGGTTGCGTTCCGCACTCTGTTATTCTTCCCCTCAACGCGAAGCAGCACCTGGAAAAAAGGAGACTTGCGGCCGCGCGGTCCGTCGAGAGGGTCGGCAGAGAGACGGCGGTTGAGATCAGCCAGACGTTCTGGGTCAATTACGAATTGAGCGGCGCCCTGGGTGGACCAGGTCTCGATTCCCGAAAGATATAACATCCGCCGGTCCGCAGGAGAACTTGGCCAAAGGCTGACGACCGCATAACTGGTATTGACCCCCGCGTCGCCTCCTTTCGGCTGGTAATAAGGCAACTCTCCAGGGAGCGGGTCGAGCGATTGGTAGCCACCGCCGAAGGGCTCGGCATTAAACGGGAAACGGTCTGGCAGATTCATCTGCTGGAGCAGCGTCTGGAAGCGGGCGGAGGAGACGACGACCAAGTTCTTGCCTTCGATGTCCGATAGGCCGATGTAGTTTGAGTTCGCGATTTGCGCATTGATGCCCTGCCGTTCGAGCCAGCGGGTCACCAGGTGGGTGCCGATGGCGTCGCCGACACCAGTATAGACATCCTCCTGCGGCCGGAAGCCGATACCTAACGACTCGCCCACCCTCTCCACACGTTGCGGGTTATCGGACAGGCGGTTCACCTGGGTATCCCGGATGTAAAGCCCTCCCCCTCCGGTGAAGAAAAGGGGGACGCCAAAGCTGGTGACTGTCTCGACATCTTCCCGAAGGAATGCCTCCCAGAGCGGCGGACACTCGGCGGAGGCCAACGCAGGCCGTGCTGAGAACCAGATCGCGAGACCGCCTACAAGCACAACACCGGCGAGGAACCCGCCCAGAATGAGAGGCCACCGGGATTGTGGCGGTGCCGCCGGCCGGGGTGGCGGTTCGGCTGGGACGTCCACGGCAGTGCTCTCAGGTGCAACTGTCTCGAATTGTGGGACATATCCCCCCCGTGGCAGAGTGATCCGGAGAGTCGAGTCGCGGCCTTCGTGCTCGTAATAGGCGGTCAGGCGCTTTCGGAGCAGGCTCGCCTGCACTCGCACGATCGCATCGTTTCGGGGGTCGTAATTGGCGGGGCGGTGGAAGACCTCAAGGCCGAGCGAATACTCCTTCAAACCCGTGGTTCGTCCGGCAATCGTCTCCTCCACGATGTGGCGGAGGAGCGCACTGAGCTGGTGCGACTCTCTCAACCACCTGGTTTCGAGGATCCGCTCGAGTTCTTCATGGATCGCGGAAACGTCTGAAATCACAAGCCCTTAACCGTTAGTACACCCATTTTTATCCCATCTGAGCCAGAAAGCAAGTGCAAACTTACACCCATAGGAGGTCAGACCATGAAGTTGTCTGCTCGCTTGGCGGTCGCCGTGTTGGCGCTGTCATCGTCGATGTCCCTATGGGGGCAGACCAGTCTCGCGACCATCACCGGATCGATCATTGACGCACAGGGGGCAGGAATCCCCGCGGTCAAAATCACAGTGACCAACGTCGCCACCAAACTCAGTTTCAGCCGCGAAAGTTCACAGGATGGTACCTACGTCATCCCTCAGCTTCCGATCGGTCCCTACACGCTGGAGGCGACTGCCGCCGGCTTCAAGACTTTTCAACAGTCCGGCATCAATCTGGAAGTCAACCAGCGCCTTCGCGTGGACATCCGGATGGATATCGGTAATGTGAGTGAGAGTATCCAGGTCACGGCGGAGATCCCCCGTATTCAGACCGAGGACTCCTCGCTCGGTGCGGTCGTCGAACGCCGCCGCATTGAGGAACTGCCGGTAAACGGCCGCCACGTGTTCAACCTGGTGAAAATGGTGGCCGGCGTCCAACCCCGCAACGACACCACCGACGGCTTCGCCGAGATCAGCAACCAGGCGTTCTCGCAAATGCGCATCAACGGTGGACCCGGCTACGGCAACCAGTTCTTTCTGGACGGCGCCGTCAATTCAGCCCCGGTCCATAACGAAATCGCCGTTGTACCGATGTCAGACGCCGTGGAAGAGTTCCGCGTGGAAACCAGTTCTCTGAAGGCCGAATTCGGCCAGACCACGGGTGGCATCATCAACGCGGTTACCAAAATGGGCACCAACGAATTTCATGGTTCAGCCTACGAATTCCTGCGGAATGACTCACTCGATGCCCGCAACGCCTTTGCCACCCAGCCCGATCCACGGACCGGCCGAATCAAGCAGGTGCTGCGGTACAACCAGTTTGGCGGCACCATCGGTGGCCCGGTCTGGATCCCGAAGGTGTATGACGGACGCAATCGCACGTTCTTCTTCGCCGGCTACGAGAAGTGGCTGTGGCGAGCGACCGGCAACCCGCGCCTCGGCACAGTGGCGATTCCGGAATTTCGCGCCGGCAACTTCGCCAATCTGCGTGACGGCCAGGGCCGGCAGATCGCCCTTTTCGACCCGAACACGACGCGGGTGAACCCCAATGGCAGCGGCTTCGTTCGCGACCCCCTTCCGAACAACGTCGTCCCCTCGAGCCTGATTGATCCGCTGTCAGCTCGTGTTCTTGCCTATCACCCGCTCCCCAACGCGACCCCGACCGACCCGTTCACTTTCGCCAACAACTACATCGCCCTGGTGCCGTCGTCTTCGGATCAGGGGATCAGCACGATCCGCCTCGACCACCGGCTTTCCGACAACGATTCGATCTTCTTCCGCCTCAGCAGCACACGCAACACCCGGCGTGATCGAGGTTGGGGCCTCGAAGAGGCCGACCCCGTGGCCCGCAACGACCAGCGCGACAACCACAGCATCATCGCCAACTACACCCGCGTCGTTACTCCCCGCATTGTCAACGACTTGCGCGTCGCGGTGTCTCGCCAGTGGCTTCCCTTCCTGCACCCCAGCTTCGACCAGGGCTGGCCGGAAAAACTCGGCTTCCCGTCGCAAGTCCCGCAGGATCAGTTCCCGCCAGTCGTCATCGCCGGCGTGCTCGGCATCGGTCAGGCCAGCTTTTCGGGCGGCCTGCGCGCCCAGCAGTATGTCCAGATCGTTGACTCGGTGAACATCACCAGCGGCCGGCACAGCATCAAGACCGGATTCGACCTGCGCTGGTCCCGCCTCAGCTTCATCAACCGCGTGAACCCTTCCGGCCGCTATGACTTCGCGGCTTCGCTGACTAACAACCCGCAGGTGCCCGCCAATACCGGCGCCGGGATGGCTACGTTCCTTTTCGGCCATGTCACGGGCGGCAACATCGGCGTCCGTCCCTTCCCTCAGTTCCGTGCGCTGCCTCTCGGCATCTACGTGCAGGACGACTGGAAGCTCACCCGCAATTTCACGCTCAACCTGGGTCTCCGCTATGACATCAGCTTCGGGCCCACCGAGATGCACAACCGCTTCTCGAGCTTCGACCCGTATGTGATGAACCCCGAGACCAGAATGCCTGGCGTTCTTAACTACGGCGGTGTCAACGGATTCCCCGAATCCTTCGTCAACCTCGACAAGAACAACTTTGGACCCCGCGTCGGCTTCGCCTGGGATCCCTGGAGCGACGGCAAGACCGCCATCCGCGGCGGCTATGGCCTGATCTACACGATCTCCGAAATCGGCCACACCGGCGGAGACAACCCCAACTCGCTTGGCTTCTCGATTGACACCCCCTTCCAAGGCCCGGCCGGCGTGCCTGCCAAGGCCTTCCAGTTCAGCCAGGGGCCGGACGTGATCCTGCAGCCTCTCGGCGCTGCCGGCGGCCCGTCCGCGTTCCGCGGATTCGGCGTTCGCTACCAGGACCGCAATGCCGTCACCCCTTACATGCAGCAGTGGAATTTCACCATCCAGCGCTCCCTGTGGGCCGGGTGGACCGTCAGCGGCATCTACTCGGGCAGCAAGGGCACCAAGCTCTTCGGCGGCAACTACAACCTGAACCAGTTGGACCCGCGCTACTTCTCTGAGGGCCTCGCGCTCCAGAACACGGTTCCCAATCCCTTCCTGGGTCAGATCACCACCGGCCCGCTGGCTTCGGCCACCGTGCAGCGGTCCCGGCTGTACCTGCCTTTCCCGGATTACCAGACGGTTCAGACCTTCGGCGCCAATAACGCCAGCAGTTCTTTCCACTCTGTCCAGATGTTCCTGGAAAAGCGCTTCTCCGGCGGCATCTCCGCCCTCGTGAGCTACACCGGGAGCAAGCTGATCTCCGACAACCTCAGCGACGGCGGCGCCGGCAATGCCGCCTCCCTCGGCGACTTCCGTATCGGCGCCTACAATCGCCGCCTCGAAAAGGCCATCGACGGCGACGACGTCAACCGCCGCCTCGTCGTCAGCGGTGTCTTCGAACTCCCCATCGGCCGTGGCCGCAAGCTCGGCTCCGACATGCCGAAGGCGCTCGATGCCATCGTCGGTGGCTGGCAGATGAATACCATCACCACACTCCAGTCGGGCCGTCCACTCTCAGTTCGCGGTGCCAACAACTTCACCGGCATCAGCTACCCCGACCTGGTGGCCGATCCCACCCTTCCTTCAGACCAGCGCAACGCTAACGGCTGGTTTGACACCACTGCTTTCCGCAACCCGGCCAACTTCGTCATCGGCAACGCGCCCCGCACGCTGCCCCGGACGCGCGCCCCGGGCATGACGGACGTTGCCTTCTCCATCTTCAAGTCCTTCAGCTTCCTGGAGCGCTTCAAGCTCCAGACCCGCTGGGAGATGTTCAACGCCCTCAACACCGTCAACCTCAATGCCCCCAACACGTCGTTCTCGCCCAACGCAGCGGGCGTGAACACCAACGCAAACTTCGGCCGCATCTTCTCCGCGAAGGACGCGCGCCGTATGCAACTCGGTCTGCGCCTGGTCTTCTAGGCGTCTCATCCACAACGATCACACGCCATTCGGGGCGGCGGCACTCTCCGCCGCCCCAATGGCTTAACTGGAACTCTGTCTGTTCGTCCCCAATGATCCGGGAGTTTTCTCATGACTATCCTTCGCCGCTTCGTACTTCCCGCCCTGGCCCTGTCCCTGGCCGCCTGCGCACCCCAACCGCAATATGACCTGCTCGTGTATGGCTGCACCTCCGGCGCCGTCACCTCCGCCATCCAGGCCAAGAAAATGGGCAAGTCGGTCATCATGGTCTGTCCCGAAAAACACCTCGGCGGACTGACTGCCGGCGGCCTCGGCTGGACCGATTCCGGCAACAAGACCGTCATCGGCGGACTCTCCCGCGAGTTTTATCAGCGCATCTGGCAGCACTACAACGACCCCGCCAACTGGAAGTGGCAGAAGCGCGAAGAGTACGGTAACCGCGGCCAGGGCACTGAAGCCATGGACCAGGGCGCCCGCACCATGTGGATCTTCGAACCCCACGCGGCCGAAGGCGTCTATGAAGCCTGGGTCAAGGAACTCGGCATCCCGATCATCCGCGATGCCTGGCTCGACCGCGCCAATGGCGTCAAGAAGAGCGGAGACCGCATCACCTCCATCGCTACCCTCGACGGCAAGTCGTACACCGCCCGCGTGTTCATCGACGCCACCTACGAAGGCGACCTGATGGCCGCCGCCGGCGTCGATTACCACGTTGGACGCGAAGCCAAGGCCACCTACGGCGAAGAATGGGCGGGTGTCCAGACCGGTGTCCTTCATCACCGCCATCACTTCGGCGTTCTCAAGACGCCAATCTCACCCTACGTCGTCCCCGGCGACCCCTCCAGCGGCGTCCTGCCCCGCATCAGCACCGAACCGCCCGGCGAATACGGCGCGGGCGACAAGAAGGTCCAGGCCTACTGCTTCCGCATGTGCCTCACCCAGGTCCCCGAGAACCGCGTCGCCTTCCCCAAGCCCCCCAATTACGATCCCAAGGAGTACGAACTCCTCGTCCGCATCTTTGATGCCGGCTGGCGTGAGACCTTCAATAAGTTCGATCCCATCCCGAACTGGAAGACCGACACCAACAACCACGGGCCCTTCAGCACCGACAACATCGGCCGCAATTGGGATTACCCCGAAGCCAGCTACGAACGCCGCCGCGAGATCATCCAGGAGCACGTCAACTATCAGCAGGGCTGGCTCTACTTCATCGCCAACGACCCGCGCGTCCCCGAGGAAGTCCGCACCGAAATGGCCAAGTGGGGCCTCTCGAAGGACGAATTCGTCGACAACAACCACTGGCCCCACCAGATGTATGTGCGCGAAGCCCGGCGCATGGTCGGCCGCTACGTCATGACCGAAAACGAACTGCTCAAGAAACGCCCCACGCCCGAACCCGTCGGCATGGGCTCTTACGGCATCGACTCGCACAATATCCAGCGCTACATCACCCCCGAAGGCTACGTGCAGAACGAAGGCGACATCGGCGTCTCCACGAAGGGCCCCTACCAGATCTCCTACGGCTCGCTCGTCCCGAAAAAAGGCCAGGTCGCGAACCTGCTCGTGCCCGTCGCCGTGTCCAGTTCCCACATCGCCTACGGATCCATTCGCATGGAGCCCGTGTTCATGATCCTCGGCCAGTCCGCCGCCACCGCGGCCGTCATGGCCATTGATGGCAACCTCGCCGTGCAGGATGTCCCCTACGACAAACTCCGCGAACGGCTTCTCGCCGACGGCCAGGTTCTCGAATTCACGCCGCCGCCGCCTGCTCCGGCGCCGGCCAGGTAGAGAAGGATAATCGCCATGAAAACCCTGTTCGTTCTCCTCCTTGCTGCCGCGTCGTCTTTCGCGCAGCAGAACTACGACCTTGTCGTTTACGGCGGCAGCGCCGCTGGGGTGATGACCGCCGTCTCCGGCGCCCGCCAGGGCCTGAAGACCGTCCTGCTTGAACCTCGCGACCATGTCGGCGGCCTCGTCAGCGGCGGTCTCTCCGGTACCGATGTCGGCAAACGCGAAGTCATCGGTGGCCTCGCCCTGGAGTTCTACTTCCGTGCCGGACGCCACTACAACCTCGACCGGCACCTCCAGGAACTCTCCTGGATGCCCGAACCCAAAGTCGCCGAAGCCATCTTCCGCCAGATGCTCAAAGAAGCCGGCGTCACCCTGCTCGAACGTCACCGCCTCCGCGAGAAGACGGGCGTTCGCAAGGAGGGCACCCGCGTCGTCGAAATCACCACCGAAAACGGCGCCCGCTTCCAGGCCAAAATCTTCGCCGACACCTCCTATGAAGGCGACCTGATGGCACAGTCCAAGGTCAGCTACACCACCGGCCGCGAAAGCGCAGCGCAGTATGGCGAATACCTCGCTGGTGTCCGCGCCCTCACGCCCAGCCACCAGTTCGCCGTCGAAATCCCCGCCCGCGATTCGAACGGCAACCTGCTGCCCGAAGTCTCCGGTGAGCCTCGCGGCGAACCCGGCGCCGGCGACAAGCGCATTCAGGCCTACAACTTCCGCGTCGTCGCCACCAACGTCCCCGAAAACCGCATTCCGTGGCCGAAACCCGACAACTACGACCCCAAACGCTACGAACTGCTGGCCATCTACCTCACCAAGATGACCCCCTACCTGGGACGTCCGCTCGACATCAACGAGGTCAACCTCCTCCGCGTCATCCCCAACGGCAAGGCCGACTGGAACAATCGCGGCGGCTTCTCCAGCGACTACATCGGCAAGAACTACGACTACCCCGACGGCGACTACGCTACCCGCGCCCGCATCTGGAAGGACCACGAAGACTACCAGAAGGGCTTCTACTGGTTCCTCGCCAACGACCCCCGCGTCCCCAAGGAACTTCAGGCGCAGGTGCGTGAATGGGGCCTGCCCAAGGACGAGTTTGTCGATACCGGCCACTGGCCGCACCAGATGTACGTCCGCGAGGCCCGCCGGATGGTCGGCTCCTTTGTCTCCACCCAGAAGGATCTCCAGACCGACCTGACCAAGCCCGACGCCGTCGCCATGGGCAGCTATGGCGCTGATTCCCACAACGTGCAGCGCTTCGTCAACGACCGCGGCTTCGTCGAGAACGAAGGCGACTTCCAGGTCTCGGCCTCGGTGATGCCCTATCACATCGCCTACCGCGTGCTCACCCCCAAGCGCGAGGAGGCCACGAACCTGCTCGTGCCCGTCTGTTTCTCGGCCACCCACGCCGCCTATTCCTCGATGCGCATGGAACCCCAGTACATGATGCTCGGCCATGCCGCCGGCATCGCCGCCTCGCTCGCCATCCGCGACCAGGCGCCCGTTCAGGATGTCAACCTGGGGGACCTCCGCGGCCGCCTCAAGGCCGAAGGCGCGATCTTCGAGTATGGGACCCAGTTCCAGAACGAAGCGCTCACCATCATCCGGCGCCGCTTCGCACCGCCTCCGCGCAAGGGCCCCCTTCCCTGGGGCTACCCCGAAAAGCGCTAACCGCGAAAGGTGGAGTTGAGCGATGAAAAAGCGCCTCTTATCGATCTTTTTCTGCATCGGAGGGGCGCTTTTCGCCCAACCCGCCTACGATCTCGTCGTCTACGGCGGCACCGCCGCCGGCGTCATGACCGCCGTCTCCGCCGCCCGCCAGGGTCTCAAAGTCGCCTTGCTCGAACCCGGCGTCCACGTCGGCGGCATGGTCAGCGGAGGACTTTCAGCCACCGATGTCGGTCGCCGCGAAGTCATCGGCGGCCTCGCGCTCGAATTCTATTTCCGCGCCGCCCGCCACTACTCTCTCAACCGCCACCACCTCGAACTCGCCTGGCGCCCCGAACCTAAAGTCGCCGAAGCCATCTTCCGCGACATGATCGCAGAAGCGCGCGTCACGCTCCTCCAGCGTCAGCGATTGCGCGAGAAGAACGGCGTCGTCATCGAAAACGGACGGATTTCGGAGGTCATCACCGAACCCGGCTGGCGTTTTCGCGCCAAAGTCTTCGCCGATGCCAGCTATGAAGGCGACCTGATGGCCCAGGCCAAAGTCAGCTACACCTTCGGCCGCGAAGGCGTCGCCCAGTATGGCGAATCCCTTGCCGGCGTCCGCGCCATCACTCCCAGCCACCAGTTCCCCGTCAACATCCCCGCCCGCGACGAGCAGGGCCGCCTCCTGCCCGAAATCTCCCCGGAACCCCGCGGCGAACCAGGCTCGGCCGACAAGCGCATCCAGGCTTACAATTTCCGCATCGCCGCCACCAATGTGGCCGCGAACCGCGTGCCCTGGCCGAAGCCGGAAGACTACGACCCCGCGAAGTATGAACTCCTCCTGCGCTACATCCACGCCATGACCCCCTACCTCGGCCGCACCATGGAGTTCACCGACGTCTCCTCCACTGGCCTCATGCCCAACGGCAAAGCCGACCTGAACAACCGTGGCGGCTTCTCCACCGATTACATCGGCAAGAACTACGACTACCCCGACGGCGACTACGCCACCCGCGTCCGCATCTGGAAGGATCACGAAGACTACCAGAAGGGCTTCTACTATTTCCTCGCCAACGACCCCCGCCTCCCCGAATCCATGCGCCGCACCGCCCAGGACTGGGGCCTCTCCAAAGACGAATTCACCGACACCGGCCACTGGCCCCATCAACTCTACGTCCGCGAAGCCCGCCGCATGCTCGGCGAGTATGTCTCCATCCAGAAGGACCTCCAGACCGAACTCACCAAGCCAGACGCCATCGCCATGGGCAGCTACAACTCCGACTCCCACAACGTCCAGCGCTTCATCAACGCCCAGGGCTTCGCCGAGAACGAAGGCGATGTCCAGGTCGGCGTGAAGCCCTATCACATCCCCTACCGCGTCATCACGCCCAAACGCGCCGAAGCCCTGAACCTGCTGGTTCCGGTCTGCTTCTCCGCCAGCCATGTCGCCTACTCCTCCATGCGCATGGAACCGCAGTACATGATGATCGGACACGCCGCCGGTATCGCCGCCGCTCTTGCCATCCGAGGCAACAGCCCCGTTCAGGACGTCGCTGTTCCCGCGCTCCAGCAACAGTTGAAGGACGAAGGCGCCGTCTTCGAGTACGGCCCACAGCCCCACCAGTCCGCCCTCGAAATCATCCGTCGCCGATTCGCCCCATTGCCCAAGATCATGCACGACGCCTGGCGCCTGCCCATGCACCGCGCGCCCGGAAACTGAGAAAAACCCATGCTCAAACGCCTTGTTTTAACCTTTTTTGGCTTATTCGGAGCGCTTCTCGCGCAGCAAAACTATGATCTCGTCGTCTACGGCGGCACC
>DNFG01000376.1:4392-4540 GCA_003487005.1 Bryobacterales bacterium | reverse complement strand
CGCCTTCGCAAAGCCGGCATCCAGGCCACCGTCTTTGAAGCATCCCAGCGCACCGGCGGCCGCTGCTTCACCCTTCGCGGCGCCTTCGAGGCCAATCAACGCGTCGAACGCGGCGCCGAACTCATCGACAGCGACCACACCGAAATCC
>DNFG01000376.1:0-4089 GCA_003487005.1 Bryobacterales bacterium | reverse complement strand
CTCTTCCGATCTAACCTCGCCCGCGAACTCGGCCTCAAACTCGATAACCTCCTCAAAGCCGAAAAACGCGGCACCACCCCCTCCCACTACTTCCACGGCCAACCCTACCCCTACCCCGACGCCGAACGCGACTTCCGCGCCTTCGTCCCCAAACTCGCCGCCGATATGCACGCCGCCGGCCCCGAAACCTCCTACAAAGTCTCCACTGCCCGCGGCCGCGAACTCGACAACATGTCTCTCCAGGACTGGATCGACCAGAACGTCCCCGGCGGCGGCCAGTCCCCCCTCGGCCTCCTCCTCGACATCGGTTTCACTACCGAATACGGCGCCCCGCTCTCCGAACAGTCCTCCCTCAATCTCATCTACGTCCTGGGCGAATACTCCGCCGAGTGGCCCCGCATCTACGACGCCTACCCCGACCGCTATCGCATCCGCGGCGGCAACGACTCCCTCGCCGCCCGCCTCACCGGCAAACTCAAAGGCCAGATCCGCCTCAACCACCCCCTCACCGCCATCCAACGCCTCGAAACCGGCGGCTACACCCTCCGCTTCGACGGCCACCCCGACGCCACCGCCGATCACATCGTCCTCGCCCTGCCCTTTTCCGTCCTCCGCCATTCCGTTGACCTGTCCAAATCTGGCTTTTCCGAACGAAAAATGACCGCCATTCGCGAACTCGGCATGGGCAATAACTCCAAAATGCACCTGCAATTCAAGTCCCGCCACTGGGAAAAGCTCGGGTCCACCGGTGAAACCTACGCCGACACCGGCTATCAGTGCACCTGGGATCAAAGCCGCGGCCAGAAAGGCCGCCCCGGCCTGCTCGTCAACTTCCTCGGCGCCGGCCCCGCTCTCGCGATCAAGGAACGCTCCCCCGAACTCGCTCTCCAGCAACTTGAACCCGTTTTGCCCGGCATCACCGCCGAATGGAACGGCCGCGTCCGCATCGACAACTGGCCCGGAAATCCGTGGTCCCGAGGCGGCTATTCCTTTTACCGCCCCGGCCAATACACCAAATTCGGCGGCGCGGAAGGCGAACCTGAAAACAACGCCCACTTCTGCGGCGAACACACTTCCGCGGAATGGCAGGGCTTCATGAATGGCGCCGTCGCCACCGGCGAACGCGCCGCCCGCGAAATCCTCGGTGCCTGAGCGCGGCCGCTCAACCGCCCGTCAACTTTTTCAAACCCTCCAGCGTGAACCCCGGCGACTGGCAATAATCAATGGTCCGCCGCTCATTCGCCACCAGTTTAGCCACTGCTTCCGGAATTTTCGGCGCGATATCCACCGGCACCGAATGCACCCCGTGCAGGTCGCCGTGCAATAAATCACCCGGTTTCACCGTCAATCCACCGATCCGGACAGGCTGGCCAAACTCCACCATGTGCACGTAAGCATGGCTCACCGCCACGTGCTGCGCGAAGAAATGAAAGCCCATTTCGCGCACTTCCTTCAAATCGCGCACACACCCGTTCGTCACCGCCCCCACGCAGCCCAATGCCTTGTGAATACTCCCGTTCACCTCGCCCCAGAAGGAACCCACGCCCGGCGGATCATCGAGATCCTCCAGCACAATCACCCGAGGCAACGGCAGCGACGCAATGAAGTCCCACCAGTCATGCCGCTTCGTATACGACACCCCCTTCGGCGGCGCCGCCGCCGCCCGGATCCTCCCCGTCACCGCATAACCCACCATCGGACTGAATTCCGGGAAAATACTGCGGATTTCGGGCCGCATGAATCCCTCGTTGCGCGGCCGGACATTGAATGTCTCGATCGCATTCGCCACCGTCGGCGTGTCGAACCGCCGGAGGTCCAGCAATACCTTGAAATCCACCGGTCCCGCCGGCGCCGCCGCCGCCATCGACGGACTCAACCCCAGACTCGCCGCCGCCGCCAACACTTCGCGTCTTTGCATGGTGAACAAATCTTAGTGCGCCCGCCATCCGGAAGCAACCCTTCGTTCTGCTGATCTTGCGACCCGTGGTTCGCAGCACGGGAACACTCGCTCACACGCAAGCCCCCCACCCAACAGAACTACCCCCAAAGCCCTACAAGGCATATTCGGTGCCTGGAACCCAATTCCCCTAATTCAACATCGACTGGCACCCAATTCCCTCCACGCATTTTCAATGACTTAGGCGCCGAGCAGCGCAACGCCACCCCGCAACCCAGGCCCTCAACCGCTTTCGCCCTTCGCCAGCCGAACTCCGGCTGCCCCAGGAACCCATTCCTTTTCAATGCCTTGCCTCCGGACCGGCCTCCGCCCCCCCAACTCTGAATTGGGTGCCAGCCGTTGTCCGAATCAGGTGCATTGGGTTCCAGGCACCGGTTAGCCCCGGTCAGCCCACGGTTAGCCCACGGCGGGCGCTGACGGATCAGGGGTCGAGCGGTGAGTCCTGCTTGCGCTCCTGAAGGACGACGATGACCGCAGCCTCGGGGCTGGTCACATCCACGGACGTGGTTCCTTCCAGCTCGCGGGTGGTCTTGTTGCGGTGCGTGTAGTGGAACGCCGTGACCGTGTATCGCTGTCCGACGTATACCGGGGCCGCAAGCTCTCCCGAGCCGTCCGTTCTGTCGCGCGAGAACCAGCGCTGCGCGCCTTCGGGGGTGTCGAGGCGGACGGTGGCTCCGGGGAGGGGCCTGGCGTCCGCATCGAGGACCTTGACATGGAGCCGCGCGGGCGTTCTTGGGGCGCCCACGGTGAGTTCGATCCCGTCGGCGGAACCTGATTCGGCGAGGAAGACGGACCGGCCGCCATCATAAAGGGCAGGCGGGTAGGCATTTTCGTCATGATGCCGCCGGGCATTGATGCCGATGACGTACGGGCCGGCAGGAAGGGGCTCGATGCGGTAGGCGCCATCGGCGCCGGTGATGGCGGTCTGCAGGGGCGATGATTCGCGTTTACCCTGGCCGTCCAGGGGGAAGGCCTGGACGGGGACGCCCGCGGCGAGGGTGCCGTCCACGCTCCGGACGGTCCCCTGAATGCGGCCGGCAGGCCACATGGCGAGGTTGCGAATCACGCAGGAGCCAGGCAGGATTTCGATCTCGCCGGGGACATCCTTGACGGGCTCGATTCTGTTCGTTTGGGGATTGGCGGCCATGCGGCCGGACCAGCGGTTGTTATATTCTTCGTCGGGGACGAAGCGGTCCCTGCGGACAGTGAGCCTGTAACGGCCTGCATCGAGGCCCGGGATCACATACCGGCCTTCACCATCGGTGGTTGCGGTGTGCCGCGAGTCGCCTCTGGTCAGTTCGACTATGGCGCCGGGGACGCCACCGCGGCGAGTGTAGGTTCCGGTGCTGTTGAGAACGGAACCGAGAAGGCGGGGCCCACCCCCATGCAACTGGTCCCGAATCGCGTCGAGAATGTACTCGTTGCCGGTCAAGCGGAAAGACGGGCTGCAGCCGGAGACGGAATATTTGGGGCCATCGGTGATGATGACGTATCGCTCACCGGCGCGAAGCCGGCGATAGCAGCTACTCCCAGCCGAGGTTTCAATTGAGGCTTCCTGGAGTCCGGCGGGCACGTTCTGGAGCGGCTCGACGATCCGGACCAGTGCCGGCCCGTCACCCAGGCCCTCACCGCTATCGACAAGGACGTCGGCGACAAAGATGACGGCGTGACCGTCGAGCGCGGTGCATGGCGTCTGCGAACTGACGCAAGAGCAGGACCACGCCGGCAGTGCGGCCAGGAGAGCCAGCAAGAGCGGTCGCATGCATCCATTAGACGCCAGACGCGATGACGGGTCAAACGAGAAAAGACACTGGGACCGGTCTGGTGTTCGTCGAAACGGGGTCTCCGGTGCCTGGGACCCAGTTCCCCTCATTCAAGCGGCGGCTGGACACCAATTCGCTATGCGGAGGGGGGGGCTTCAGTGGAAGCAAGTGTATGGTGTATGGAGACTTACCGTGAGGGGGCCGGTTTGGCGTGGTGTAGGCTGGAGGGGCTTCGGGGCTCAGGCGGGGGCAAGCTCCGGCCGGAAACGGGCGTAGGTTGTTGAAACTGTTGCGGTGTATTGGGTGCTAGCCGTCGTTTGATTTTTCGCGAATTGGGTTCCATTCCCAGGCACCGGTCTGTCTGCCCCC
>DNFG01000058.1:5135-5412 GCA_003487005.1 Bryobacterales bacterium | reverse complement strand
GTTTTTCCGCGCCACCGTCACCCGCGCCCGGAAAAACGTGCATTCGTTCGCCCGGTCCTTGTACGCAATCCGCTCCGGGATCGGCTTCGTGCACTGAAAGCGCGTCGACGGCTCGAAGTACGTGCACTGCTTGCAGCAATGCAGCTGTGCCTTGCACTTCGGACATTCCGCGCCAAAATCGAAGCCCGGCGGCAGCGGCGTGGCGCAGTTGTAGCACCGCGATGCCGTCACCGTCTCCACCATTCGGGGCAGCCTCGGACCCGTGATGTCGATCGGA
>DNFG01000058.1:0-4896 GCA_003487005.1 Bryobacterales bacterium | reverse complement strand
CGCCGCCGCCGCCGCTGATTTCGCTCGGACCCGTGATGTCGATCGGAGGCCGCGGGCCTTTCGGCCGGAACCGGTCCTCTCTCGGTCCGCCGCTCGTGGGCGCGGCCTCGGTATCCATGTATCCGCGTTGTTTGTATTTGCGGTCGCCGTCCATGAAGAGATCCTGCTCCTTCGGTGGTTACGTTTCGATCGGGTTCGGGTTGGCAGGCCCGCTACCTGGAGTCTCCACTGTTCGGGGGGATTCTTCCGGGGAGTGCTCTCCGCTCGAAGAGGAAAGCTGGGCTGGCGACCGGCTCACGGGGCTGCATCCGGAAACGTCTAGCGGTTCCCGGTCCGGCAGTGCCGCTAACCGGCTACACAATACATAACACGATTGAAGGCCGGAATCCAGCCTCCAAATCTCTCGTTTTCGTACCTACTCGCCCGCCCACTTCAACTGCGCGTAGCAGGGCCGCGCCAGCGGGTCGTCACAGTGGTTCGGCCAGATCCTCAGCGTATACCCCAGCCGGCCCGTCTGATGCGGGATGAATTCCCGCTCGAACAGATGGTCGCCGTTGACCTCGCCCGCCGGCCTCAACATCAGCACACTCGTGTCTTCCAGATCGCCGTCCGGACCCACTCGCCCCAGCACCGCCTCCACTCGCACATCCCCGGGCTCCAGGCCCGCCAGATTCACTCGCGCCTGCACCGTCAGGGGCGTCCCGCTCAGATGGCACGGGTCCGTCCCTTCCAGCGCATCTTCAATCCGCACCCGCGGCCACGCCGCGTCCACTTTCTGCTGCCACGCCCACTTCTCGCGCACCGGCGCGAACCCGTCCTCCCGCAACCGGACATGCGCCGTGTGCGCCGGTTCATACAGCCGCGTCGTGTACTGCCGGATCATCCGCTGGCAATTGAATGCCGGGCTCAAACTCTGCAGCGAGGTTTTCATCCGCTGCACCCACGCCCCGGGTACCCCGTCTTCCCGGTCCTTGTAGTACAGAGGAACAATCTCATTCTCCAACAGCGAGTAAATCGTCGTCGCGTGCAGATCGTCCATCTCGTCCGTGTACTCTTCCCGGTCGCCGATCGCCCATCCGCCCGACTGCTCGTACGCTTCGTCAAACCACCCGTCCAGAATCGACAGGTTCAACGTCCCGTTGATCGCCGCCTTCATCCCGCTCGTCCCACACGCCTCCTCGCCCCGTCGCGGATTGTTCAGCCACAAATCCACTCCCTGCACCAACTCCCGCCCCACTTCAATGTCGTAATCCTCGATGAACACCAGGTGCCGGCTCAACTGCGGATCACGCGTCAACTGGTAAATCTCCCGGATCAGCTGCTTGCCCGGATTGTCCTTCGGATGCGCCTTGCCCGCGATGATGATCTGTACCGGCATCTCGGCATTCGTCAGAATCCGCTTCAGCCGCTCCACGTCCCGGAACAGCAGCGTCGCCCGCTTATACGTCGCAAACCGCCTCGCAAATCCGATCGTGAATACATCCGGATCAAACAACTCCGCCAGCCGCCGCACTTCACCGCCCGAAGCGTGCCGCTCCACCGCCCGCTTCGTCATCCGCTCCCGGATGAACGTGATCAGCCGCCGCTTCCGCCGCCGCCGCATCTCCCACAGCTCACTATTCGGAATGTCCGCGATGTGCGCCCACACCGAATCCTCCGGATACTGCTCCCGCCAGTCCGGCTGCAGGTAATTGTCGTACAACTGCCCCAGATCGCTGTTGAGCCACGTTGGCAGATGCACCCCGTTCGTGATCGGCGTGATCGGCACTTCCCGCACCGGCAGGTTCGGCCACAGGTCCTGGAACATCTCCTGCGACACCTCCCCGTGCAGCATGCTCACCGCATTGCGGTAACACGAGGTCCGGATCGCCAGCACCGCCATCGAAAACCGGTCCTGATTGTGCCTCCGCCCCAGGTCCAGCACCTTCTCAAACGGCATACCCGATTCGTCGCAGAGTTTGTGCGTGTACTCATACACCTGGTGCGGGTCGAACTGATCGATCCCCGCCGGCACCGGCGTGTGCGTCGTGAACACATTGTTCGCCCGCACCGCATCCAGCGCTTCCTCAAACTCCAGCTTCCGTTCCCGCATCATCAGCCCGATCCGCTCCAGCGCCAGAAACGCCGAGTGGCCCTCGTTCATGTGATACACCGTCGGATCCAGGCCCAAAGCCTTCAGCGCACGCAGCCCCCCAACCCCCAATACCAACTCCTGCCGGATCCGCACCGCCGTGTCGCCCCCGTACAACTGGCTCGTGATCTCCCGCAACTCCGGCACCGTGTTCTCCGGAATGTTCGTGTCCAGCAGCAGCAGATCCACGCGCCCCACCCGCATCCGCCACACTTTGATCGTCACGATCCCCAGCGGCGTCCACAATTTCACCCGCACTTCCTGCCCCGCCGCATCCAGCGCGGGCTGCACCGGCCACGTGTAGAAATCGTTGACCGGATACCGCTCCACCTGCCAGCCGTCCGGATTCAGCCGCTGCTGGAAATACCCCGTCTGGTACAACAGCCCAACACCCACCAGCGACAACCCCGCGTCGCTCGCCGCCTTCAGATGGTCCCCGGACAAAATCCCCAGCCCGCCAGAATAGATCGTCAGCGATTCCAGCAACCCGTACTCCATCGAGAAGTACGCCACCAGCATCTGGTCCTTCCGCGATACCTCGAACCGCCCCTGCTTCAAATACTGGTCGTAAGCGTCACACGCCTGCTGATACACCGCCACGAAACGCGCATCCGCCGCCGCACGCTCCAGCGTCTCCTGCGGGATCCGCGCCAGCATCAACACAGGATTGTAATGACACTGCTTCCACAACGCCGGTTCGAGCCGCCGGAACAGCTTTCGGATCGGAAACTCCCAGCTCCACAGCAAATTATTCGCCATCTCGCTCAAACGCGACAGCGCCGGCGGCAGCGCCGGACTCACCAGGAATTCCTTCACGGGCCGAATCTGATAGGCCATATCTCTACTTTTATCTCCAGGGGAGGATTTTAGCCACGAGCGGGACTCGAACTCGGAGGGAAGTGCGCACTCGACCATCGTTAGAATACCAGATCCCCGAATCAGGAGTCTTGACTCCTAAATCTAGTACGATTGAGTTAATCGTTTCCGTATAACTAAATCTTCTTTAGACTTTTGATTCAAAAGGACTTACAATGCTGGTATGAAGCTGAGCGCCCAAGAAGAGTACGGATTGCGGTGCCTTCTGTACATGACAAGGCACGGCGAAGAGAAGAGCCATAGCATCCCCGAGATCAGCCGCGCGGAGGGGCTTTCCGTCCCCAATGTCGCCAAACTGATGCGCATCCTGCGCCTCGGCGGTCTCGTGGCCAGCGTTCGTGGACAAGCCGGCGGCTACACTCTGTCCCGCCCCTCCGATCAGGTCACCATCGCCGAGGTGCTCTCCCTGCTCGGTGGCAGTTTCTTCGGACCCCATTTCTGTGACCGGCACGCGGGGCTTGAACGTTCCTGCGCCCACGCCTCGGATTGCTCCCTGAGACTGCTTTGGAATAACGTCCAGAAAACCCTGGACACGATCCTCACCAGGACCACTCTCCGCGACCTCCTCCGCACGGAGGCCGAGATGAGTGCGTTCCTCAAGGACCGTTCCCTCGTTGCCTCCGACGCCCAGGCGCCCGCCCAGGTTGTCTGACTGCCGCTGTGCTCCGCCCCTCTGCCGGACGGAGGCCGCAGGTGTGTCCAATCGCATTCCGCCTGCGCTACCCTTGAGAGCGATGGATTTTTCGCGCCGCCATCACCTGTTTCAGTGGCTCGGGGCCGCGCTCCCCCTTGCGGGTTGCCGCTCAACGCCCACGCCCGAGATCAACGTCGGCGCCAAGGCCGGTGCCGGCCAGATTCTCCTTGCTGAAGCCATCGGACTCCACCTGGAATCCAGCTTCGGCCCCGGCTCTGTCACCCTCCGCCCTCCCCTCGGTGGCACTGCCATGACCCACGAAACCCTCCTCGCCCGCCAGATTGACCTCTACCCCGAATACTCCGGCGTCGCCCTCACCGCCATCCTCGGCCTCGCACCCGTCTCCGATCCCGCCCAGGCCCGCGAACAGGTCAAGGCCAACTACCGCTCCCGCTACCGCTGCGAATGGGTCGCCCCCCTCGGCTTCGCCAATCCGCCCGTCCTCCTCACCACCCGTGAACGCGCCGCGAAGGACAACCTCTCCACCCTCAGCTCCGCCGAGTCTCTCAAAGGCTCCTGGCGCCTCGGCGCCACCCGCGAGTTCGTCAGCCGCCCCGATGGCCTCCCATTCCTCCTCGGCACCTACAAACTCACCCTCTCCGGCGGCGTCCAGATCCTCGAACCCAGCCAACTCTACTCCGCCCTCTCCAACGGACAGGTCACCCTCGTCGCCGGGGAAGCCCTCGATGCCGGCGCACAGGACCCCGCCTTCCAGCGCCTCGACGACGACCGCCGCGCCTTCCCTCCGCACGACGCGGGCATCGTCGTTTCCCTCGATGCGCTCGACCGCCTCCCCACCCTCCTCGCTTCTCTCAATCAACTCGAAGGCCGATTTCCCTTCGACCGCCTCGCGCGGATCGCCGCCTCTCTCGAACGACGGCAGACCGCCGCCCGCGACGACGCTAAAGCGCCCCCCATCCCCGTTCGCGACTTCGCCGCCAATCTCCTTCGCGAATCCGGTCTGAATCCTCCACAATAGGAGTTGTGAAACCGCTTTACATCATCGGGGACGCCCCCGTCGAGGCCCGCCTTCGCATCGCCGCCGCCGCCGCCCGCGCCCTCGCCCGCCAGGGCTTTTCTGTCGTGCCCTGGTGCCCCGGTCTCGCCAGCCCCCACGGCGATGAAGACCTCTGCCCCCGCACTCTCGCCATCCTCGCCGACGCCTGCCGCCTCTTCCCCGACCCCGATTTCGCCC
>DNFG01000479.1 GCA_003487005.1 Bryobacterales bacterium | reverse complement strand
CCCCACCCCCCCCCCCCCCGGGGGAGGCCCGCCGGGGGTATGGGCCCCCCAACCCCCCCCCCGCCCGCCAGGACCAACAGTTCCTCTTCATCTGCTACCACTACCCCGCCTACGGCACCACCAAAGCCCCCCGTGGCGGCCTCCCCATCGATAACCCCCTCTCCATCGCCATCCGCCAGCACTGGATGCCCCACTGGGAGAAGTACGGCGTCACCGCCGTCTTCGAAAACGACCACCACAACTTCAAACGCTCCCAGCGTCTCCGGAACCACAAAATCGACAACGACAACGGCGTCCTCTATCTCGGCGACGGCGCCTGGGCCGTCAATACCCGCACCGTCCCCCCACTCGACCAGGCCTGGTGGCTCGCCAAGGCCGACGGCCGCAATCACATCTTCGACGTCAAGATCTCCGCCTCCGGCCAGGCCCACATCCAGGCTGTTGATATTAAAGGAGAAGTGTTCGACGACGTCCGAATCCTGACTCCTCGCACCAAACCCGTCTCCGGACAGTAATTCGCCCTTCCAATCAACTCCCAACCCCGGGAGGGCCCCACCCTCCCGGCGCCACCCAAGACCCTCGCCCGCACCCCTTCCGTTCTGCACCATTCCCTCCGGTTTAGTCGCAATTCCCGCTAAGGTTTTGTCCCCAATCAGCCGATGACCTCCCTGAGAGGGTGGGAAACCGCCATCCACTCTCAATCCGGAAGGAGCCTTCGCCAAAATATGACCTCCACCACCACTCCTCCCGCCGTCGCGCGCGCCAAAACCGCCCACGTCGGTCAGGGCCGGATCTCGCGCTGGCTGGTCCCCTCATTTTTTGACCTCATTCTCCTCTCCGTCCCCGCCTGGCTGTTCTTCTCCGGCGGCGCCGGTTTCAGCCGCCTGCTTCTCGATGGCGATACCGGCTGGCACATCCGCGTCGGCGAGTGGATCCTCCAGCACCGCCAGATCCCGCAGGTCGACTTCCTCTCATTCACCATGCCCGGACAGCCCTGGTTCGCCTGGGAATGGCTCGCCGAACTCATCTACGGCCTTCTTATGCAGACCTGGGGCCTCAAAGGCGTCCTTTGGATCAGCGCCCTCCTTTTCATGGCTTTCGCCGGGATTCTGCTTCGCAATCTCACCTGGCGCGGAGCCCACCTCTTTGTCGCCCTCCCCCTCACCATGCTCGCCACCAGCGTCGGCACCATGCACCTGCTCGCCCGGCCCCACCTTTTTACCCTCGTCTTCCTTCCCATCTTCCTCTGGATGGCCCAGGCCGACCTCCGCCGCCCCTCCCGATGGATCTGGACCCTCATCCCCCTCACCGTTCTCTGGACTAACCTCCATGGCGGATGGCTCGGCGGCGTCGCCTCTCTCGGCATCCTCGCCGCCGGACTCGCCATCGAAGCCTGGCTCGGCCAGCGCTCCTGGGCCGCCGCCCGCCGCTTCGCCCTCCTCGCCGCCGCCTGCTTCGCCGCCTCCATCGTCAACCCCTTCACCTGGAAACTCCACGTCCACGTCTTCGGATACATGGGCAACGACTGGATCAAGGAAGTCGTCCAGGAGTTCCAGTCCCCCACCTTCCGCGGCGAGAATATGCTGCAGTTCGAAATCCTCCTGTTTGGCGGCATCCTCGCCTCCGCCCTCCTGCTCCGCCGCCGCCGCGTCGCCGAACCGCTGCTCATCCTTTTCTGGGCTCACCAGTCCCTCGTCTCCGCCCGCCACGCCCTCCTGTTCGCCATCGTCGTCCTCCCCGTCCTTGCTGACCTGCTCATGGAAGCCTGGAACGCCTGGACCCGCTCCGCCCACCGCAAATCCATCCCCGGCATCCTCAACAGCCTCGCCTGGGACTGCCAGCCCGCCCTCCGCCGAACCTCCCTCTGGGTCGCCGTCATCGTCCTCGGCGTCCTCGCCCCCTTCGTCCCCGCACCCTGGCCCGATAACTTCCCCACCGAGAAATTCCCCGTCGCCATCGCCGGACAGTACCGCGACCTCCTCGTCGCCAAACGCACTTTCACCAACGACGACTGGGCCGACTTCCTCCTGTTCGCCAACTACCCCGGTCAGCGCGTCTTCTTCGACGGCCGCAGCGACTTCTACGGCGAAAAACTCGGAAACGACTACCTCAAACTCATCAAGGGCAGCTTTGAATGGCAGGAAATCATCGACCGCCACCAGATCGAGGTCGTCCTCGTCTCCCCCCAAACCGGCCTTTCCAGCGTCCTTAAGCTCCACCCCGACTGGACCGTCCTCGAAGACAACGGCCTCGAGATTCTCTTCGAGCGCCGCCCCGGCTCCTCAAAAAGACTCCAGTCAGCCCTAATGAAATCGCCCGTTCCCGCCGAATGATCCCATGAGAGACCAACGAACCACCATGTGCAACGCAACGCCATCGAACGAGTTGCCCGGCAGTCCGGCAGAGTGGCGCCTGCCCAATGGTCAGGATCTGATCTCGTTCGCCCTGGGAGTCGGCCTCGCCGCGGGCCCTCTGCTGTACCTTCCAGGCAATGCCCGGCCTGTGCCCGGGCCTGATAGCAGGGCAAAGTCCGTTCCCACACCGCTTCCCGCGGCCCAGGAACAGAAGCCCCTTCCGGATTTTGAGGGTTGAAGCCAAGGAGATTAGGCTATGGATCGCAGATTTTTGACAGTTCTCGGCGTGAGCCTGGTGTTCGCTCTGGTCGTGACCAGCATCTTCTACCAGATGACCACCAGCGCCGGACCCCAGAAGGCCGAGGTCACTGACCTCACTGACCTCGTCGTCGCCGCCCGGCCCCTCCCCGTCGGCATGACGGTCAAGGCCGCCGACCTGAAAGTCGTCAAGGTGGCCACCGCCTCCTTCCCCAAGGGCGCCTACAGCAAGCCCGAGGATGTTCTCGACCGCCCCGTCGTCAGTAATATCCTCCACGATGAACCGATCCTCGATGGCCGCCTCGCCCAGCGCGGCAGCGGTTTCGGCCTCTCCCCCATCATCCCCGTCGGCATGCGCGCCGTCACCGTCCGCGTCAACGACGTCGTCGGCGTCGCCGGCTTCGTCCTGCCCGGCATGCGCGTCGATGTCCTCATCACCGGGCAGCCCCCAGGCAGTGTCGCCCGCGTCACCAAAACCGTCCTCCAGAACATTCTCGTCCTCTCCGCCGGCGCCACCATCCAGACCGATCCTTCCGGCAAACCCGTCAACGCCCCCAATGTCACCGTCCTCGTCACCCCCCAGCAGGCTGAGATGATCACCCTCGCCGGAAACGAAGGCCGCATCCAACTCGTCCTCCGCAATGCCGGAGACCAGGGCGTCGAGTCCACCGCCGGTCTCACCACCACCACCCTCTACGGATCGCACGCCAGGGCGGGCATGGCTCAGCAGCGGGAATCCAACGACCCGTTCGACGGCGCCGACCGCCCCCGCCCCCGGCCCCGCCCCGC
>DNFG01000030.1:1528-7579 GCA_003487005.1 Bryobacterales bacterium | reverse complement strand
CACCGCTTTCCCCCCGCCACGGTGAAGAAGGCCGTCGACTGGCTCAAAACGCAGTCCGAAACGCGGCCCCGCTGATCAAAAACGCGACAACGGAGCCGAATTCAGACGCCGGACCACGAAGTCCACCAGCCGGCTTGTCGGGCAGAAGCCCAGCAGTTCGCGGGCGTTCGCCACGAAATTCGAGAGCGCGTTGATGTCATAGAAGACGGCATCCCCGGATCGCGGGTCCAGAAAACACTCGACTCCGCCCAGATCCAGGCGGGCCGCCCGCGCAATCGCGAGCGCTTCCCGCTCCAGCGCCACCGGCAGTTGGACGGGCGTGAACCGGACACCGCCGCCACAGGCGTCGGCCGGACAGAGCGCGAACTGCTCCGCGTCCCGGTCGATCCGGACGGCGTAGAGAATCTCGGAGCCGAGGAACTCGATCCGAAGCAAATCCCCCGAGGGAGCGGCCGTCTGAAGCAGAAAAAGACCGTCAATCGACGGTTCAATCGCGCCTAAAGTGGCCAAAAGCGCGCTTTCATCGTCGAAACGATGCACCCCGTGACCCGCGCCTCCGCAGTTCGGCTTCACGAAGAGCGGATAGCCGAGCGAACGCGCCGCTTCGGGCAGCAGTTCGCGGCGGTTCACCGCGATCGTGGCGGGATGCCGGACCCCCGCCTTCCGGAAGACCGCCGCCTGGCGCAGTTTCGAGACTTCGACCGAGTACGCGGCCGAGCCATTCAGAACATCCACCCCGCGCGATTCGAGCAGCGAAAGGGACTCCGCGACGGCAAACTGCGCGCAACCGTGGCCGCGCCAAGCCGCCGACGGGCTCATTCTGTTCAAAACGAGGTCAGGATAGCGCCGGCGCGAATCATCGAGAACCAGCGACTCGGCCCGCCACTCCTCGTAATCCAGCGCCCGGCCGCGAAGCGCGGCGAACAAAGGGCGGAACCACTCGGGATGTTCGTACAGAATGGCGAGGCGCGCGGAGGACATCAGGTCTCATTGTCCGACGCCGTGGGGGCCGAGCGCCACTCCTCCGGCACTTCGCCTTCGGGCAACAGTTCACCCTTCTCGAGATAGCGGATCTTCGAGGCGAAATGGGCGGCGTGGGGGTCGTGGGTCACCATGACGACGGTTTTGCCGTGTTCCTTGTTCAGGCGGGCCAGCAGCGTCAGCACTTCCTGGGCGGAGCGGGCATCGAGATTGCCCGTCGGTTCGTCGCAGAGCAGGAGATCGGGGTCGGTGACGATCGCCCGGGCGATGGCGACGCGCTGTTCCTGGCCGCCCGAAAGTTGGCGGGGGTAGTGGCCTGTCCGGTCCTCGAGGCCGACCAGTTTCAGGGCGGTCAAGGCGTGCTGGTGGCGTTCACCCTTCTTCAAATGGGTCAATTTGAGCGGAAGTTCGACGTTTTCGTGCGCGGTCAGCACCGGAATCAGGTTGAAGTTCTGGAAGACGAAGCCGATGTGGTGGTTCCGCCAGCGGGCAATGGCCGATTCGGACAAAGTGGCGATGTTCTGCCCCAGAACCTCGATGGAACCCGAAGTCGGGCGGTCCATCGCGGCCACCAGGTGCAGCAAAGTGGACTTTCCGGAGCCCGAAGGGCCCATCAAAGCGATGAATTCGCCGCGATGGACGTCCAGATTGGCGTTAATGAGGGCGTCCACCTCGAATTCGTCGCGGACGAACTTCTTGTTGAGGTCGCGGGTGCGAATGATGGGTTCCTGGGTCATGGGGATTCAGCGGGGTTGGGGCGCCACGCGGGCGCCGTCAGTGAGTCCGGCGGGAGGATCGAGGATCAGATCCTCGCCGCCAAAAAGTCCATCCTCGACGCGCAGGCCGCGAGTGGAAGAGGGGCCGGTGCGAACAGGGCGGGCGACAGCGCGGCCGTTCAGGACAACGAACACTTTCCCGTCGCGGATGGCGCCGGCGGGGATGTAGAGAGCGGGGGCGGCGGCGGGTTGGCCCGCGGCGGCGGGTTTGGCCTCGCTCAGAAAGGCGACCGTGGCGTTCATTTCGGGGCGCAGAAACTCGTCCGGATTGGCCACTTTCACCTTCACCTGGACTGTCGCCTTCTGGCGGTCGGCTTCCGGCGCGATCTGGTAGATTTCGCCATTCCATCGCCGGTCCGGGTAGGCGTCCACGGTGATCTGGGCCTTCTGCCCCAATCCGGAGAGCTTGTTGAAGTCCGACTGGGAGACGTCGAGTTCCACTTCGAGGTCGTTCAGGTCGGCGAGCGAGACCACGAAGCCCTTCGCGCCCCGGTCGCCGACAAAGCCGGTGGTGACGAATTCGCCGCGTTCAACGATCCGTTCGAGGATGGTGCCGGTGACGGGAGCGCGGATGATGGTGTTGGCGAGTTGGGTTTCGGCGAAGGCGACGGCGCCCCGGAACTGCTCGATCTGGCCCTTGACGGCGTCGATCACCTCTCGGCGGGGGCCGATCCGGACGAGTTCGAAGGTCCGTTCGAGGGAGCGGACACGCGCTTCGCTAGCGCGGTGGAGGGCGCGGGCATCGTCGAGGGTCTGTTGGGCAAATACTTGTTCCTGAACGAGTTTCTGGGTTCGTTCCAGATTTATTCGGGCGTTTTCCAGTTCGGCCTTCGCCTGTTCGAGGTTGGCCTGGGCGACGGCGATCTCCTCGGGGCGGGAGCCGGCTTCGAGTTCGGCGAGGCGGGCCTGAAGGCTCTGGAGTTGGCCCCGGGCCTGCTGCAACTGGGCCCGGTATTCATCGTCCTCGAGGCGGACGAGAACGTCGCCTTCACGCACGCGATCACCCTTTTCCACGCCAATAAATGCCACTTTTCCGACCACTTTCGAGGCCACCTGGATCTTGTGGGCGGCGACGACATAGCCGGTGGCGTTCAGGACGGTGTCGCCTGCGGGGGCGCCCGCGGCGGGGACTTCGGCGGTCAGACGGACGGTGGTGACGGCAATGGCGGCGTTGGCGGACTTGTACCACATCGCGCCGGCGCCGAGAAGAACGAACAGGGCGATGCCGCCGAGGATAATCCGGCGGGCCCAGGGGGCGGGTTCGTCGTGGCGCAGGGGTTTGCGGTCGATTTTGAGGCTTTTGAGATCGGCTTCCATGTTGTTGATCAGATTTGGCGAAGGGCCGTCAGGATCTGTTTCCGGGCGGCATTGCTGGCCGGGAAGAGGCCGCCGAAGGCCCCGATGAGAAGGGCGAAACCGAGGCCGGCGCCGATCACGCCGGGCGACATCCGGAGCGAGAAGGCGACTTCGGTAAATGTGACGAACGAACCCACGCCGGTGGTCAATCCATTGAGCGGCAGCACCAGAATCACGCCCACAACGCCTCCAAGAAGCGAAAGAAACAGCGATTCGAGGAAGAAACTGACCAGAATGCTGCGCCGGGAGAAGCCGAGGACGCGCAGTGTGCCGATCTCGCGGGCGCGGCGGGCGACGGCGGCGTACATGGTGTTCATGGCGGCAAAACAGGAGCCAATGGCCATGATAATGGCGACAAAAGTGCCCAAATACTTGATCACGTCGCCCGAAGAGGTCTGTTTCTCGAAGTACGCGCGCTCGGGGAGGGCCTCGATCTGGAGGCGCTGGTCCGTTTCAAGTTCATTGATGAGCGCCTGGGCAGCGACTTCATCGCGGGTGCGCACGAGAACGCTCGAAAAGGCCTCGAAGCGGCCGAAATCGGCGGCCATCTGGTTGGCATCGAGCCAGATTTCGGAGTTCCGCGCGGGGTAATCGCTGTGGAAGACACCGACAACCACCCATTCGCCTCGGCCAAACTTGAACTTTCCGCCCATTTTGGCATCGGGGTAGCGGGCGGCGACCGAGGATCCGACGACGGCTTCGCGGCGGCCGTCGGCATACCAGCGGCCATCGGCGAGGCGGGTCTCTTCGCGCATTTCACGGCCGATGGGCATCAATCCGCGGACGGTCAGGTTCATGCCGTCGGGGGCCTCCTTGCTGGGGAGGTTGACGGTCTGGACGAGTTCCGGGGAGGCAAGCGGTTCGCCCTGGGCGTTGCGTTCGACGGTCGGGCGGAACTTGATGGCTTCGAGGAACTGGGAGCGCTGGATGATGGAGGTCAGTTCGGAACCGCCGCCTTTGCGCATGACGAGGACATGGCGGGGGTGGCCGGAGGACTGGAAGGCGGAACTGAGGCCTTCGACGAGGGAGAGGACGGAGACGAGGACGGCGACGGTCAGGCCGATGCCGAGGGAGGTCATGACGGTGGTGGTCCGGCGGACGGCCAGATTGCGGAGGTTATAGCTGAGAGGGATAGCCATGGTGTCAGTCCGTCACACGAAGGGCGTCGAGAATCGGGGTGCGCGAGGCATTCCAGGCGGGCACGGCGGAACTGGCGATGCCGATGAGCAGGGAGATGCCGAGCAGGGCCAGGAAAACGGGCAGGCGGATGGTCAACTGGTCGGGCGGCATGAAGGTGGCCATGCCGACGGCGAGCACGCGGCAGAGACCCTGGGCCATCACGAGGCCGAGAGCGCCGCCGATCAGCGAGATGGCCAGCGCTTCGCCGAGCAGGAGTCCGAGGATCTTCTGTTGGGTGAAGCCGAGGGTTTTGAGGACGCCGACTTCGCGGACGCGTTCGCGGACGCTCATGGCGACGGTATTGGCGGCGACGAGGAGGATGGTGAAGGTGACGGCGGCGCAGATGGACATCAGAATGAGCTTGAGATTGCCGAGAAAGGCGAGGAAAGAGAGGGCGAAAGCCTGTTCGGTTTCGGTGCGGGTGGGGGCGTCGGAATTGGCGAACATTTCATCGACGGCGCGCTGAATGCGCGGGACATCCTCGGCGCTGTTGGCGAGGATGGTGAAGGTGCCGGCGAAACTGCGGTTGGATCCGAGGCGTTTCAGGCCCTCTTCGATCTGCTCCATGTGGAACCAGAGGCCTTCGTTGCCGTCGTCCATGTCGTAGATGCCCTTGACGGTCAGGTCGAGGTCGATGGGGAAGATATTGCCCTTGATGTAGACGCGATCGCCGATCTTGAAGCCCTGGGCTTCGGCGGTGGCGCGGGAGACGATGCAGGCACGGCGGTCGCTGATAAATGCCTGTTTCTGGTCTTCGGGGATGACGAAATTGCGGTAAACGTCGAACATCCTGCTGGCTTCGACGCCAAAACGCGGGAAGAAGAACTTCTGTTCGCGCTGTTCGTTCTTGTAGAGACCGCCGAACCACTGCCAGGTGACGATTTCGCGGACGCCGGGGACATTGCGAATCTTGTCGCGGTAATGCAGCGGCATGACCATGGTGAGCGAGACTTTGTGGCGGGTGATCAGGCGGAGGGCCTGGTCGGCCTTGGGCGGGCTGAAGAACAGGGCATAATAGAGGGCCATCAGGACGCCGAGCAGGCAGAGCGAGATGGCGAGGCTGGAGATGGTCAAAAAGCTGCGCCGCCGGTTGCGCAGACTGTTCTTTAGAATAAGGGGCAGGAAGCGCATCGGATCTTTCCTATTCTAGGACCAACCGGAGAGTCATATTTGAAACAAAACGACGAAAGGCCGCTGGAGGGGGATGAACGCCGCCGTCGGGAGGATGAACGGTGGATGCGGGAAGCGCTGCGGTTGGCCTCTGCGGCGGAGGCCGCGGGGGAGGTGCCGGTGGGGGCTGTGGTGGTGGACGGGGAGGGGCGGTTGCTGGGTGAAGGATACAACCGTCCGGTGGCGGAACACGATCCGACGGCGCACGCCGAGATGGTGGCGCTGCGCGCGGCGTGCGCGGCGGCGGGCAACTACAGGCTGAACGGGGCGACTTTGTACGTGACGCTGGAGCCTTGCGTGATGTGCGCGGGGGCGATAGTCCATGCAAGGATCGCGAGGCTGGTGTTCGGCGGGCGGGATTTGCGGTTCGGGGGCGTCCGGAGCAAGTTCAGGCTGGCGGATTCGGAGTTACTGAACCACCGGGTGGAGGTGTGCGAGGGGATTCTGGCGGCGGATTGCGTGGCGCTGCTGGAGGAGTTCTTCCAGCAGCGCCGGTAGTGCGGATTTAGTGGCCGCTGGCGGCGGGGGCGGGGGGTTTGGGCTTTCGTTTTCCCCGGTCGGGAGGAGGGCGGGTGGGGGGAGGGGGGGG
>DNFG01000030.1:0-1289 GCA_003487005.1 Bryobacterales bacterium | reverse complement strand
TCCCGGAGGGGAGTTGGACGAGCAACTGCTCCTTCCGGTAGATCAGGGTGGAGGTATTGTAGCTGGCGAGTTCAAAGCCGTGGCCGTGGGTGATGGCGTCGGTGGGACAGGCTTCGACGCAGTAGCCGCAGAAGATGCAGCGGCTGTAGTCGATGTTATAGACGCTGGCGTAGCGTTCGCCGCCGCTGATGCGTTCCTGTTCGGTGTTGTCGTCGGCTTCGATGTAGATGCAGTTGACGGGGCAGGCGGCGGAGCAGAGGAAGCAGGCGACGCACTTTTCGAGGCCGTTTTCGTCGCGCTGGAGTTCGTGGAGGCCGCGGTAGCGTTCCTGGAAGTGGGGGGGGCCGTCGGGGTAGTCCTCGGTGATGACGGGGTTGAGCATTTCCTTGAAGGTGATGCCCATGCCTTTGGCGATGGCGGCGGCGCCGGACAGGATTTCGTTGATCTTGGCCATAATTTCTTTCTTTAGATGAAGCAGAAGTGCTGGAGATTCCTTGCCGGGGCGGACTCCCTCCGGGAGCCCCTAATTTCTGGACCCTCAACCGGCTTTGGCGGCGGGAACGATGTCTCCGTTGTGAAAAATGGGGATGTCGAGGCGGCGGCTGAGGTCCTCGAGGTCGATGCGGACAAAGCCGACGGAGTCCCAGGAGATAACGCCATCGGGCTGAACGAGGAACATCGAGGGGACATGCGTGAGACCGAAGGCGTCGCTGGCGGGGTAGCCGGCGGCGGCGGGATCGATGAGAGTGGGCATGTCCGGCATATCAAATTCGGAATTGAACGCGCGGGCGGTGGAGGGATTGTCCTGGGCGATGGCGAAGACGCGGGCGCCGCCGGCGCGGAGTCGATCAAGAAAGGGGAGAGTGAGCTGGCAAGTGGGGCAACTGGCTTTGTAGAAGGCGAGCAGGACGGGGCCGTCGCGCCAGAGATCGGGCGTGCGAAGGGGTTCACCCGCGAGGGTGAAGAGCGGCTGATCAGGCGCGCGGTCTTTGGACTGGAGCGTGCGTTGGTATCCCCTCCCCATAGTGTTCAGTCTAGCAACTTGAGGAGCTGTTGGGCAGCGACCAGGAGCGGGTCCATGACGGTGGCGAAGGGGGGCGCGTAGGCGAGATCGAGTTGGGCGAACTGGCCGGCGTCGAGGCGGGTGTGGAGAGCGGTGGCGATGACGTTGATGCGGCCGGTGGGGTCGATGTCCCCGGCGACACAGCCGCCGAGGAGGCGGCCGGTGCGGCGATCGGCGACGAGTTCGACGGTGACGGGGCGGCCGCGGAAGTACCTGGGTTTCTCGC
>DNFG01000146.1 GCA_003487005.1 Bryobacterales bacterium | reverse complement strand
GTGGATCTGGCGCGGAGGCTGGCGGCGGTCCGGTTGAATCCGGACAACCCGCGTGACCACGAGTGGGCGCGGTCGCACCCGGAGGCGCGGCTGGAATCGCTGGTGCGCGCCAATCTGGGCGTGCTGGACGCCTCGCTGCGGACGACCCCCGTCTACGGCCAGGTCACCGCCATCGCCGGCCGCGACCGCGGTCTCGTCGATCTGCTCGCTATTGACCATGGCGGCCGTCTCGCCGTGATCGAACTCAAGGCGAGCGAAGACCCCCATCTGCCCCTCCAGGCGCTCGACTACTGGATCCGGGTCCGCCATCACGCCGCCGAGGGCGAATTTGGACCGGCAGGACTCTTTCCCGGACTGCCGGTGCGCGCTCTGGCCCCGCGCCTGCTGCTCGTGGCGCCCGCTCTCCGGTTTCACTCCACGACGGAAACCCTTCTCGAATTCCTGCCGTCCGAACTGGAAGTGGAGCGAATCGGGCTTGGCGTAGAATGGCAGAGGAGATTCCGGGTCATCCTGCGCGTGGCGGGCGCCGCGCGGCCGGAGTGGCCGGAACCGCCGCCGGAAAGGACATGAACACGCAATTTATCCAGCAAATCCGCCGCGCCGTCTCGCATCTCAATCCGAATGAGATCCGCGATACCGCCACGCGCCGCGTCCATGTCCTGCTCGATGCCGCAGCCAGCTCCACATACGCCCGGATGGAGGATTTCCTCCTGCCCGCCCAGGTATCGCATGAGAAGCGGATGACTGCCATCCAAACCCTCACCCGCGCCTGTGACGCCTCCGGGACCGGCCAGCGCTTCCAACTCGTCTTCCACGAACGCGGCCTGCTCACCCCCGAAGGCTGGACCCCCGACCTCGACGCCTTCGCCTTCGATCCCACTCGCCCGGAGCGCCTCGTCGAGAACGTCCTCGAACACCGCAACGAACTCGGACTGCCCCTCGCCCGCTACTTCCCCCCTTTCCGCTACGCCGTCGCCCGCCGGACCATCCAGACCATCGCCCGCGAAAACGCGCTGTTTAGCCTGATGACCGCCCTGCCCAACGTCCTCCCCAACGCCGGCCAGCTGCCCTGGGCGGTCGGTGAATTCGCCTCCGACACCGCCGTCCTCACCGTCAACCAGATCCGCATGGCCTTCCTGCTCGCCGCCGCCAGCGACCGCCCTGTCGGCTACCGGGAACAGCGCACCGAGATCGGCTCCCTCGTCGCCGGCGCCTGGGGCTGGCGCGCCGCCGCCCGCCAGCTGACGAGCAAAATCCCCTTCGGCGGCGGCCTGATTCCCAAAGCCGCCATCGCCTATGCCGGCACTTACGCCGTCGGCCTTTCCCTCGAACGCCTCTATCGCATCGGTTATGGACTCACGCGCGAGGAACGGCACGAAGCCTACGAAGCCGCTCTCGGACGCGGCCGCGAAGTCGCCTCTCAACTCCTGGCCCGCATCCGGCGAACTCCCGGGGAGGGCTGACATGCTCCGCGCCGCGCTCTCCCTCGCCCTTCTCGCCATGACCCTCCCCGCCCAAACCCGCCTCGTCGAAGGACGCGCCGATAGCGCCGTCCGCGTCATCATCTACGAAAGCCTCCAGTGCGGCGACTGCACCACCTTCCGCAAAAGGATGGACGAGCGCCTCCTGCCGAAGTACGCCGCCCGCGTCGCCTTCGAACACCGCGATTTCCCCCTCGCCAAACACGCATGGTCCCGCCCCGCCGCTGTCGCCTCCCGCCACTTCCAGACCATCTCCGCCGAACTCGCGCTCGCCTGGCGCCGCCATGCGCTCGACCACCTCCGGACCATCACCATCGACAACTTCGAACAGCAACTCCGCGCCTTCGCCACGGCCCACAAGACCAACCCAGATGCCGCCGTCGCTGCCCTGCAGGACCAGAAACTCATCGCCCTCGTCGAGCGCGACTCCGCCGAAGGTGTCGCCCGCGGCATCGCCCGCACCCCCACCGCCCTCGTCAATGGCCGCCCGTTTATCGAATCATTCACTTTCGAGGAGATCGCCGCCGCCATCGACGAAGCCCTCGCCTCTCAAGGAACTCCATGACCCACCCCCAACCCGTCGCGCTCATCACCGGCGCCAGCCGTGGCATCGGCCGTGGCATCGCCCTCGAACTCGCCAGCACCCACACCGTCATCGCCACCTACCGCGGCCGGCGCGACGCCGCCGAATCGCTCGCCGCCGAGTGTGGCGCCGATATCTTCCAGTGCGACATCGGCTCCGCCGCCGACCGCGAAGCCCTCCTCGCTCATGCCCGCGAAAAGTACGGACGCCTCGACCTCCTCGTCAACAACGCCGGCATCGCCCCCCGCGAACGCCGCGATATGCTCGAAGCCACCGAGGAGAGCTTCGACGAACTGATTGCCACCAACCTCAAGGGCCCCCACTTCCTCACCCAGCACGCCGCCCGGTGGATGGTCGAACAGGGCCGCGGACGGATCGTTTTCGTCACCTCCATCAGCAGCTATACCGCCTCCGTCAACCGCGCCGAATACTGCGTCTCGAAGGCCGGGCTCAGCATGACGGTTGCTCTCTATGCCCAGCGCCTCGCCGCGGAAAATGTCCAGGTCTTCGAAATCCGGCCCGGCATCATCCGCACGGACATGATCGCCAAGGTGGAACAGGTCTACGAAGAAAAAATCGCCGGCGGCCTGCTGCCCCAGCGCCGGATGGGCGAATCCGCCGATATAGCCAAAGCCGTTCGCGCCATCGCCGACGGATTGCTGGACTACTCCACCGGAACCGTCATCAACGTGGACGGGGGCTTCCACCTGCGGAGCCTGTAGTCTCCGCGCTCTGGAACAGTGTCTCGGTCTCCGTCCGCAGAAGCACCCAGAAGGCGTACAGCCCCACCACCGTGCCAAACGGGAAGTGCAACAGCAGGAGCGCCGACAACACCAGCCCCAGTATCCGCGCCCACGGCCGGAAATTCAGCAGCCCGAAAGCCAGGATCAGGCACGGCAAGGACGTCACCAGGATGGTGCCAAGAATTACCGTCACCCCGACCTGAATCAACGCCAGCGGCACTTCAAACTCCGCGTTCACGTTATGTAGCAGGTGCGCCAGCCATTGTGCGCTGGCCATTGCGCCCAAAGCCGCCACAACACCCAGCCCGCCGAGCAGCACGTTCAACCAGGCCAGAAGTTTGACATGTGTTGCCATTCGCCAGCTTTCTCCCTTCCCCGTCGATACCGTCATTGTATGACGGAGTTCGCCTCAGGGATCTATCGGCGGATCCCGCCTCGCCCTGCAGGGTCCACCCTCCCGCCCCCCGTCCGAATTCCATTCGCGCCCCTCCGATTTTTGTAACGCCGCCTGAACTGCCCGCGTCTGGAAGGATGTCAGCGCACCTGGACCCAGGTTGCGCACCGATCTTCCCAAGACAATCAAACCCGCCGGACGCTCCACGCTTGACGTGTCTGCGCACCGGCGACCCCAAAGGAGAACGTGAAATGAAGACCACTCTCTTGATGACCCTCGTGTGCGCGCTCGCGATCATCCCCGCCAGCGCCAACCCGAACGCGCCCCTCGCCTCGCAACTGACCACCGAGGCCCGCGAACTTGCCGTCAAGGCTGAAACCCTTGCGAAACAGTTGAAGCAGAAGAATGCCAACATCTCCTCCGCCCAGGATCAGGTGGGAGAGTTCACCCGCCGCGCCGGCGAAATCAATCGCCTCGTCGGTGAAATCGAGTCCAGCGGCGTGGCCCTCGATGGCCGTCGCGCCCAGGAATTCGAGCGCCTCAAGAGCCTCGCTTCCCTGCTCAACCTGTTCGTCGGAAACAAGCAGCAGTTGCTCGAAGGCGGTGATGCCGCCCGTCAGCGCGAACTCCTCCGCGCCCACATCGTCGGCATCGCCACCCGCGCGGATCTGATCGACAAGTCCGTTCGCAAGCTCGGCATTTAACCCGCTCTCGATATCTCCCTGCAGGCCACGTTGCCTTGTCAGGCCCCACCGCGTGCGTCTCACCGCGCGGTGGGGCCCTTTTTCTTTCTGTGCGGACGCATACAATAACGACGGAGCCCCTTTTATGCCAACCAGCCAAGCCCTCCTCCAACGCCTCGGCCTGCAATCCGTGAACTCCGGCGCCTGCGGCCGCTCCTGGATCGCCGCCCCCTCCGGCGGTGAACTCATCTCTCGCAATCCCGCCACCGGCGAAGAAATCGCCCGCGTTCTTATGGCCTCCGAAGATGACTACGAGGCCGTCCTGCTCGATACCGCCGCCACCTTCGACCGCTGGCGCATGCTCCCCGCCCCCAAACGCGGCGAAATCGTCCGCGAAATCGGCGACGAACTCCGTCGCCACAAAGACGACCTCGGCGCTCTTGTTGCCCTCGAAATGGGCAAAATCCTCGCCGAAGGCAAGGGCGAAGTCCAGGAAATGATCGATATCGCCGACTTCTCCGTCGGCCTCTCCCGCCAGTTATATGGCCTCTCCATGCACTCCGAACGCCCCGAGCACCGGATGTATGAACAATGGCACCCCCTCGGCATCGTCGGCGTCATCTCCGCCTTCAATTTCCCCGTCGCCGTCTGGAGCTGGAACGCCCTCATCGCCGCCGTCTGTGGCGACGCCACCGTCTGGAAACCCTCCTCCGAAACCCCCCTCACCGCCATCGCCGTCCAGAATATCTGCAACACCGTCCTCGCCCGCCATGGCTGGGAAGGCGTCTTCACCCTCGTCATCGGCCGCGGCGCCACCGTCGGCGAACGCCTCCTCCATGACCGCCGCGTCCCCCTCATCAGCGCCACCGGCAGTTGCCGGATGGGCTATCGCGTCGCCGAAGTCGTCGGCCGCCGCGTCGGCCGCACCATCCTCGAACTCGGCGGCAATAACGGCGTCATCGTCACCCCCGATGCCAACCTCGACCTCGCCCTCCGCGCCGTCCTGTTCGGCGCCGTCGGCACCGCCGGCCAGCGCTGCACCACCATCCGCCGCCTCTTCCTCCAGAAATCCATCGCCCCCGCTTTCATCGAGCGCCTCAAATCCGCCTACGCCCAGATCCGCATCGGCGACCCCCTCGACCCCCAAACCCTCATGGGCCCCCTCATCAACCGCGCCGCCGTAGACGAAATGATGCAGGGCCTCGACCGCGTCCGTGCCGAAGGCGGCGAAATCCTCTGCGGCGGCCAGCGCACCGGCCCCGATGGCGCCTGTTTCGTCGAACCCACCCTCGTCCGCGCCCGCCCCGATATGCCCATCGTCCAGGAGGAAATCTTCGCCCCCATCCTCTACATCATGGAGTACGACACCCTCGAGCAGGCCATCGAGTGGCACAATAACGTGCCCCAGGGCCTCAGTTCCGCCATCTTTACCAACAACTTGATCGCCGCCGAAACCTTCCTCAGCGCCCGCGGCAGCGATTGCGGCATCGCCAACGTCAACATCGGCACCAGCGGCGCCGAAATCGGCGGAGCCTTCGGCGGCGAAAAGGAAACCGGCGGCGGCCGCGAAGCCGGCAGCGACTCCTGGAAAGCCTACATGCGCCGACAGACCGTCACCATCAACTGGAGCGCCGATCTGCCCCTCGCCCAGGGCATCGAATTCAAAATCTAGTTCGACGCCTTCGCCGGAATCGTCCAGAGGAAAAACTTGCTGCTCAGGTAGGAGTACTCACTGTCCTCCCCGTTCAGCTTCGTTTCCTTCTCCGGCTTCCAGTCGCCCATCTCGAACGTGTTCGACACCACCCGCGTCCCCGGCTTCAACTGCTCCAGCAGCCGCGGCTTCAGCCTCAGGTTCACCTCGGTCAGCAGGAACAGCGTCACCACCGACGCCTCCCGGAAATCCGCCTCGAACAGGTCCTGCTCGATGAATTTCACCAGATGCGTGACCCCCGCCTTCTTCGCATTCTCGTTCGCTTCCGCGATCCGTTCGGGATTGATATCGATCCCAACGCCCCGCGCTCCATACTGCTTCGCCGCCGCGATCACAATCCGCCCGTCGCCGCAGCCCAGGTCATAAACGACATCATTCTTCGTCACCCGCGCCAGCTTCAGCATTTCCTCAACGGCCGGCTCCGTCGTCGGCACGTAAGGCACATCCGGCTGCCGGCTCGGCTTCGTATTCTGCGCCGGAGCAGCCAGAGCCATCGCCAGCAGCAGCGGCAGGAAAAGTGTTTTGGTGAGTCGCATCAACAGACCTCGAATCAGAAATTCAACCAGATAAACCAGTGGCGGCCGCCACAGGCTTCAGGTTACCGCAACAGATAGATGGGGGAAGGGAGGCGGGCTTGGTAGCGCTAACGGGATTCGAATGCGGCAAAGGGGGTAGCGCCCTGTGCCTCTGTGTGCCATGTTGTTGATTTCAGTGATACGAGGTTTCCAAAGTGCTGCCCAGTTATACCCTCTCTCGCTCTCGTGGCAGCACAATGGCAGCACAGTGGGTGCTCTTGAGCGGTCAATCCGAGGGCGGGCTGTAAGGCTCGCGCAAGCCGTCATTGCAGCCTTTCCGGCATTTCCAGTAGGCGCGGGGGA
>DNFG01000234.1 GCA_003487005.1 Bryobacterales bacterium | reverse complement strand
CCGGCCCCCCCCGAAATCTACCCCCTTCCCTACACCACGCTCTTCCGATCTGCGTCCATACACGCGACCGCGCACGGTGCCGACCAGGGCGGCGGCGCCGCCGCCCATCACCACGCCCGCGCCGGGATCGAACAGCAGGCCAACACATCGGAGTACACCCGCGCCGGACGCCTCCACCGCTCAAATACCTTTGCCTTCATCGGATACACGCAGATCTGCAATCCGCCATGCTCCCCCGCCCCCGTCAACTGCTCCTCCGCCGTGTACCCCGCCCCCAGCGGCATCGCCACGAACTGCCGGATCACCCCCTTCCCCACCGAAAAACCGTCCAGCCACGGCTGTTCCGGAGCCACCACATAATCCTGCCGCCCCTTTTTCAACTCCTGACTCCACCCCTCCCCCGTCACCGCGTTCACCTTCCCCGCCGCCACCTTCACCGCAAACCGGTATTCCTCCGACTCGAACGCAATCCACAGCGCTTCCGCCTGATACATCGGCAAAAACACGCCCCCGTGCCCCTTCCACGACCCCGGCGCCCGCTCCGCGTAATCATCCACGTGCTTCAGCGGAAATCGCCCCAAACCCGCCGGCAGCGGATACTCCCGGTTATCGTCAGGTATCCGCAGCGTCCGCTGGAAATTCACCCGCAACACTGCCTCTTCGTGCACCTCCGGAAACCGGAAAACCAATTCATCCCTCTCCAGATAGACCATCACGCTTCTCCCTTCTCCTCAATAACTTGTAATCACTTTCCTCAACCATCACCACGACCCGTCCCGCACCTCCCGCACAATCCGCAGAATCGCGTGATCCGGCATCTCCTTCAACTCCCGGATCAACGCCCCGAACAACTGCGGCCGCCGGCAGATCACCTCCCGCAAATCCCCTGATATCTTCCCAGCCAGCGCCAGCAGTACATCCGCGTCCTCCTCCAGATCCTCAGCCAACCGCCGGATCGTCGCCTCCGACGGCGGCGGCTGCTCCCCGCGCTCCACCTTCGACAGGTACGCCGGCTCCACCCCCACCCGCTGCGCCACCTGCCGCACCGAAAACCGCACGTCCGCCTCTCGACGCCCCTCCCGGACCGCCCTCACATAGCTCCCGAAGTCCATGCGTGTAGTATGTACTACACACCGCTCGATGTCAACGCCCCGCAGCTTTCCTTCATTAACTTTGCCTTTTCCTCCATCCCTTCGCGATTGTTCACGATACACTGGTATCTGGGGCGCTTGACCATCGCTCCCCAACCTATCTCCAGGGCGCCTCGATCAGCATGGAAACGGTACAAGACCCGGCTCAGGAACCCGCTTCTCCCCCGGCGAAGCCCGCCCGGAGCGCCGCTGGAATCCTTGCGGCTTTCATCCTGATCGTTTTCGTCCTGTATGTCGGACGCCTCTTCTTCATTACCCTCGTCACCGCCGTCCTGCTTGCCTTCATCCTCGAACCCCTCGTCGGCTTCTTCATGCGCTTCAAGGTCCCCCGCGGCGGCGCCAGTTTCCTCGCCTGCACGGTCATGCTCATCTCGCTTTACCTCGCCGGTCTCGGCGCCTGGTCGCAGGCGGTCGGCTTCCTTGACGCCCTCCCCACCTACACCCAGCGCCTCACCGACCTCGTCGACTCCGCCACCGTCCGCCTCGAAGAGGTCGAACGCGCCGCCCGCGACCTCCTCATCCCCCAGCGCGTCCGCGACGCCGAAGCCGCCGCCCAGAAAGCCCGCGAAGAGGCCGAAGCCGCCCGCAAAGCCGCCGCCAAACGCCGCCGCCCTGTCGTCGAACCCCCGCTTCCCCTCCCCCAGGAACCCGAAGTCCAGGAAGTCCGCATCCGCCCCGAACGCTCCGTCTTTGTCAATGCCGTCTTTACTTACCTCCGCGGCTTCTATGACGTCGTCCTGATGGCCTCTTTCGTCCCCTTCCTCGTCTATTTCTTCCTGAGTTGGCGCGACCATTTCCGCCGCAGCCTCATGAATCTCGTCGAAGGCGAAAAACGCGATGTCATCCAGCGCGCCTGGGAGGGCATCGCCACTGTTGCCCGCGCCTATGTCGTCGGCAACTTCCTGCTTGGTATCATGCTCTCCGTCGTCAGCGCCCTCATTTTCTGGTTCGTCAATATCCCCTACTGGCAGGTGATGGGCCCGGTGAGCGGCTTCCTGAGTCTGATCCCCTATATCGGACTCCCGTTGGCCATCCTCCCCCCTTTCATCGCCGCACTGCCCGTTTACACCGGTTGGGCCGCCTACCTCGTCATCGGCACCGTCGTGGCCCTGCTCCACATGATCGCCCTCAACCTGCTCTATCCCAAACTCGTCGGCGGCCGCGTCCACCTCAATCCCCTCGTCGTCACCATCGCTCTGATGATCTGGTATCTGATCTGGGGCGGCGCCGGACTGATTCTTGCCATCCCCATCACCGCCGGCATGAAGGCCGTCTTTGACAGCATCCCCAGCCTCCGCGGCTACGGGCGCCTTTTTGGCGAAGGCGATTGAGCCTCCGCTGCTGCTACACTGGCGAAAAACCGCCATGCAGCGCCGTCAATTCCTCGCCACCCCTCTCGCCCTGTTCCCGGCCGCCCTCCCCGGTGCCGCCCCCCGCATCGACTGGTCCCGGCTCAGCCTGTTGACCGACGAAATCGCCCGCTCGCCCGAAGAGGCCATCGCCTTCGCCCACCAGTACAACGTCCAGTGGGTCGAACTCCGCGGTGTCCCCGGCCAGCGCGCCAACTACTGGGAAATGGAACCCGATGCCCTCCGCGCCGCCGTCCAGACGTTCAGGGACGCCCGCCTCAAGGTCTCGTTCCTGAACACCTCCATGCTCAAGTACGACCTCCCCGGCTCCACCCCCGAACTCCGCGGCACCCCCACTCCCGAGGCCCTCGAACGCCGCCGCAAATCCGGCGAAGCCCGCTTCGCCAATCGCATGGAAGAACTCCGCAAAGCCATCCGCGCCGCCCACGCCTTTGAAGTCGACAAAATCCGCGTCTTTACTTTCACTCGCACCGCCCAGCCCCTCGATCTCCTCCCCCGCGTCGCCGAAATCCTCGAGCCCATGACCCGCCTCGCCGAGTCCGAAGGCGTCCAGCTCCTCGTCGAAAACGAAGGCTCCTGCAACGTCTGCCACTGCCACGAACTCGCCGCCCTCTGCAAACTCGTCCCCTCCAAAGCCTTCGGCATCAACTGGGACCCCGTGAACGAAATGAACCGCCAGGGCAAACCCTTCCCCGAAGGCTACGCCCTGCTGCCCAAAGCCCGACTCCACAACGTCCAGATGAAGGCCCGCGCCCTCGTCATCGGCCCCGATCTGCTCGACTGGGCCGCCATCTTCCGCGCCATCGAAAACGATGGCTATACCGGCAAAATCGGCCTGGAAACCCACGTTTTTGACGGTACTTTGATCGAAAAGTCCCACCTCTGCATGGCCAAACTGAAGGAGTTGCTGGCATGAATCCCAGCCGCTTCATCGCCGCCGGCCTCGCCATCACCGCCCTGATCGCCGGGGTCTTCTTCTGGCTCAACAGCCGCTCCGCCGCCCGCCTCGATGGCGCCATCCTCAATATTCGCAGCATCGCCACCGACACCCGCGCCCTCGTCGTCATCCTCGATACCCGCGTCAATAACCCCGGCCGCGCCCTCTTCATGGTCCGCGACGTCTCCGTCCTCATCGAGGATTCGGAAGGCACCCTCCTCGAAGCCGAAGCCGCCCCCGAACCCGACATCGACCGCCTCCTCGACTACCATAAGACCCTCGGTCCCCGCTACAACCCCACTCTCAAATCCCGGACCCGTCTCGACCCCGGCCACACCGCCGACTACACCATCGCCGGCGCCTTCCTGCTCACCGAAGCCGAATTCGCCGCCCGCCGCTCCCTCCGCGTCAAAATCACCGACGTCGACGGCGCCCAAATCGAACTCGCCCCCTCCTCAACCCCTTATCGATAACCTCCTGATAAATTGGTGCCGGGGACCCA
>DNFG01000073.1 GCA_003487005.1 Bryobacterales bacterium | reverse complement strand
ATTGGGTCCCAGGCACCGAACATCTTGGGTTCCAGGCACCGAACATCACCGAAAATCCCGAACATCAAACGCCCCTCGCCAGCGCATGGTCTGCTAGTCTGGGCATGAGGTGTTCTTTCCCAGAACTTGATCGGCCGCCTGCGGTCACCTGGACCGCCGGAAATCGGAGAATGACCGTGCGGATTGGAGGACCATGATGGTCAGATTATTCGCTCTATTCATCCTCGCACTGCCTGCCGTCGCGGCGGGCGGAGTCGAAATCCTCCACTCTTTGTCCGGAAACGGCCGGGACCAAATCAACGCCATTGCCACCGACCGCGAGGGAAATATCTATCTCGCCGGCGAAACCGACTCCACCAACTTCCCGGTGAAAGACGCGGCACAACCCCGCCAAGCCGGCGGCTTGTATCTGGTCAGCCGCGACGGCGGCAGGACCTGGACCCAACTCGGCGACTTCTACTCCCGCTATGGTGGTTCCGCGCCGTCCGCCAGTCCTCACGACGCCCGCTTTCTGCTGGCCTCGACCATCGGCGGACTGGCGAGAAGCGAAGACGGCGGCGCCACCTGGCGTCACTTGGGCCCGGACGCGGGCCTCCCCTCCGGCGGCGGCGTGCCGGGAGCGCAATGGGACCGGACCCACCCCGGCGTCGCCTACGCCACCATGGGAGCCCGCCTGTTGCGTTCCACCGATTTCGGCGCACACTGGACAACAATCGCCGAATGTCCAGGAAATCAGTCCGGCTGCGATGCAATCATGACTTATTTCCATCTGGATCCCCTCCGCCCCGGCCGGATTATCCACCACTTCGAGTCCGACTCCTTCTATTTCCTCTCCGAGGACGGCGGCGCCACCTGGGAGAAAAGGGAATCACCGGCGCGCCTCCGCGCGCTCTCCCTTTCCTCCTCCCAGCCTGACGCCTGGGTCGCATATTCACCTGAGGAACTCTTCCTGACCCTCGACGCCGGACTGAACTGGAACAAGCTGCCGGTTCCCGCAGGGTGTATTTCGAGGGAAATCGCCAGCCGCAGCGGCATCCCGGGAGGTTGGATCCTGACCACTCAATGCGAAGTGCTGGTAACTGATGACCACGGCGCAACCTGGCGCTCACTGCCCCTGCCGCCCCAGTTCACGGGGTTCTCCGTTTCTGAGGCGCGAGTGGACCCGTTCGCGCCCGGGCGGCTTATCGTCGGTGGTATCACTGAACTGGGTTGGCCGCTGCTGTATGTATCCGAGGACAACGGCACGACGTGGATTCCAGCCCAACCACAGAGGCGGTTCAATCGAATCGCGTTCGATCCGGTCCGCCCGGGCGTCGTTTATGCCTCCGCCCCAAGCACGAAAGATGCGTTCGTCACCAAGCTCGATTCCGAGGGAGCCGTTGTCTTTTCGACTTACCTGGGCGGCGCTTCCGACGACAGCGCCAAAGCCCTCAGCATCGGCCAGGATGGAGCCATCCTGGTCGCCGGGACCACCCAATCAACCGGCTTTCCCGCCGCCGTGGCCCCCTACAATGGCGGAGATCGCCTCGCCTCATTCGTCGCCCGCCTCGACCACACCGGCCGCCTCGAGCGCAGCCTCCTCCTCGGTGGCGTCACCATCAGCGCCCTCGCCCAGGCGCCCGGCGGAGATCTTCTCCTGGCCGGCGGCGCCGCCGGCGATGATCCCCGCTACACTCTGCCGCCTCTTGCTTCGCCGTCCGCCGAGGCCTGGCATTTCTTCCTGCGCCTTGACGCCCGCGACCTCTCCATCCTGCACGGCCGACTCATCGGCGGATTCTTCGCCCGCTCCTCCCCAGTCCGTTCAGTCGCCGCCGACAGCGAAGGGAACGCCTACCTCGTCGGAGTTTTCGAGTCACCCGGCTTTCCCGGTCCGCCCTTGTCCGAATTCCTCCCCGAGCAGGCGAACCTCCTCAAATTCAGCCGGACCGGCGAACTCCTCGCCGCCCGCTGGCTCCCGTCGGATCCGGTCCGGATCGCCGTCGACGCCGATGACTCCGTTTTCATCGCCGGACTCGCCTCCGTTCTCAATCCCGTGTACAACGGTCGCATCGACACCACCTGTCCCCACGATTCCGGGTTTCTGGGCACGCGGCCACAGAATCGTCCTCCTTTGATGACCGACGTCTCCGTCCTCAAGTTCACCCCGGATCTCGACAACCCGGTTTACGAAGCCCTGCTCGGCGGCGCCTGCCGCGACATCCCGCTCGACATGGCCCTCGATGGCAGCGGTGGTCTACTGATCGCCGGCGAAGGCTATTCCGATCCTCTCCCTCCCCTCGGCGCTGCGCTCAGCCCGCCGCCCCTCCCGAACCAGAAGAAGGGCTTCTATGCCCGCCTGTCCACCACCGATGGCGTGTGGACCCACGCATCGTATGTCATCGCGGGCGATGTGGCGGGAATCGCCGGCCTCGCGGACGGCAGCGCCGTCTTCGCCGCCAACCAGACCAACATGGGCGACTTCACCGCCCAGCCTCCCTGGGCTTGGCTGCTCCAGATCGCCCCTGCCGGGGCATCGCTCACGATCGACCGGGTCGTCAACGCCTTTGCGGAATCCCATGCCCCGGGATCCGTCTCGCCCGGCGAAATCGTGCGCCTCGAAATTTCCGGCTTCGAGCCCCCTCAGGAAGTGAACCTGTGGATCGCCCCATCCGAGCCCCTGCCTCTGCGCCTCGATGGCGTTCAGGTACTTTGGGACGGCATCCCGGCGCCCATCATGGCCGTCGGGCACGGCTTTGTCGTCGCCATCGCCCCTTCGGCCTTGTGGGGCCGCAACCTCGCCGTCGTCCGCATCGAGGTTCCGGATGGCCGTCAGGCTTCGGCCATCCTCCGCGTCGTCCCCGCCCGGCCTGCCTTCTATCCCGACATCCGCAACGAAGATGGCTCGCTGAATTCGCCCGAAAACCCCGCGCCTCAGGGGTCCCGCGTCACTTTCTTCTTCAGCGGCCTCGGCCCCATGCTCAGCGAACTGCCCGATGGAGCGATCATCGAACAGGATGGCCGCCGCTTCGACGCATGGATCGTCCTCCGCGGCGTGGACGGGGACCTCCGCCTGGTGGTCGAGCAGGTCGAACCCCTCGTCGGCTTCGTCAAAGGACTCTGGGCAGGACACGTCACCATCGACGCCGCCCCCGGCCTCCACTCTCTCAGACTCGCCGAAGGCTATTGGGACATCGGTTACGGCCCGGCCCTTCCACTCTTCGTCAGCCCCGCACCCTGATCCACAGCACTATTCGGTGCCTGCTCTATTCGGTGCCTGGAACCCAAGGGCTATTCGGGCTATTCGGTGCCTGTCGGGCTATTCGGTGCCTGTCGGGCTATTCGGTGCCTGGAACCCAATACACCTAATTCGAACACGACTGGCACCCAATTACTCGTACCCAATTTCAACAACTTACGCCTGGGACAGCCCAAAGCCGCCCCCACCTGTGCCCCAAACCCTCCGCCGACCTCCATCATGCAAACCCGCGTCCCCCCGATAAGTCTCAATAAAGCAATGACTTGCCGCCGCCAGAGCCTCCCACCCCCAAGAAACAGAATTGGGTGCCAGCCGCGTTCGAATTAGGTGCATTGGGTCCCAGGCACCGAACATCCCCCCCAGTCGATCCAGAGCCGCGCACATGTTGGCCATTTCTCCACAAACTCGCCGACAATGGTTGAATGAGTTTAGCCGATGAGTACGCGCGGCAATTCCAGTGGCGGGATTGGAAGACTCTCCTGGACTCCCTTCCTCCTCTTCGCGGCCAAATCGTCTTTGATCTGGGTTGCGGAATCGGCGATTTGGCGGCTGAACTGGCCGCCCGCGGGGCTGATGTATTCGCTGGCGACATAGATGATGCGATTCTTCAGCGCGCACGAGCAAGATTGCTTGATGGCGTTCAGTTCCGTGCAGTCGATCTGCGTAGCAATGTGGACTGGGGGGTGCAGGCTGACGGCGTCTGGTGCAGTTTCACGGCTGCGTACTTTGTCGATCTGTCCCCCGCACTCACATCCTGGACCAGAGACCTGAAACCAGGAGGTTGGATCGCTCTGACGGAGGTAGACGATCTATTCGGCCATCAGCCACTCGCGCCTCGCACAACCGCCCGGCTGACCGCCTACTATGACGATGCCCTCGCCACGGGCCGCTACGACTTCCGCGCAGGACGAAAGCTCAAACAGCACCTCGAGAAGGCTGGATTCCGTGTGGCCCAGTCAATGACGCTTGCAGACCGCGAGCTGTCGTTCAATGGACCCGCGGGTCCCGGGGTGGTGGAGGCCTGGCGTGCAAGGTTTGAACGAATGCATTTACTCAGGCAATTCCTCGAAGACGATTTCGATCAAGTGCGCGGCGAGTTTCTCGACTGCCTGACCCGGGAGGACCATCGCTCAACCGCAAAGGTCTACTCAGCCATCGGTAACAGAAATCCCTGACCTGCCAGTCATAACACTGGCACCACACCAGTATTCGCGGCCTTCCTTTTCCGTGCCGGGGACCAAAGTCCCGCCGGCCCTTCTCCTCCGGACTGTTTTAGCCAGCCTCTTTTCAATCACTTCCCGCCAAGCCCACAGTCACCCGCGAAGGGGAGCCGGAAGCCCTAATCCCACCCCTAATCAGTTCAGCAACTTACAGCCATACAATAGGTGTCGGAGCAACCACCCCACCGCGAAATCGGTCCCAGGCGCCAATTCTCCCCCCTCCCACCTAAACCCGTTGACGACGTTTCAAAATCAATATTTTCTTCCGAATCAGTTACATAGAGAAAGCCCCAGTTCGGACCCCCTCCATCTCCTCTTTCTAATCGAATCGAGGGTAAAAACACGATGTCCGAACACAAC
>DNFG01000066.1:4539-4712 GCA_003487005.1 Bryobacterales bacterium | reverse complement strand
AGTGTCCCGATGTTGTCGAACAGATCCACGAACAGGAAGACGAAGACAATCTCCAGCAGACCCAGCCTCAGTGCCCCCGCGATGTCCAGTTGCCCGAACGTCCCCGTGATCGCCTCCACCGAGTAGGGCGCCGGTTTCCACTCGATCAACCCCGCCGCCGCCCCGGCAACGGT
>DNFG01000066.1:0-4241 GCA_003487005.1 Bryobacterales bacterium | reverse complement strand
CCCCCCCCGACCCCCCCCGCCGCCGCCCCGGCAACGGTCGTCACCGCGATCCCCGCCAGAATTGCCGCCTTCACGTTTCGCGCCAGCAGCGCCGCCATCAGCAGCAACCCGAACAGTGCCAGCACCGTCCCCGGCGCCCGCAGATCCCCCAAAGTGACCGCCGTCGCCGGCGAAGAAGCCACGATCCCGGCGTTCCGCAGCCCGATAAACGCGAGAAACAGCCCGATTCCCGTCGCTACAGCGGCATATAACGCTTGTGGAATCGCTTCAATGATCAGTTTTCGCAGTCCGCAGGCCGTCAGCAGCAGAAACGCGATCCCCGACAGGAACACCGCCCCCAGCGCCGTCTGCCACGGCACGCCCATCCCCAGACACACCGCGTACGTGAAATACGCATTCAAACCCATCCCCGGCGCCTGCGCGATCGGATACTTCGCCCAGATCCCGATCAAGAGACACCCCAGCGCCGCCGACAGGCACGTCGCCGCCGTCACCGCCGCCGCCGGCATCCCCGCCTCGGCCAGAATCGCCGGGTTGACGAAGATGATGTAGGCCATCGTGACGAACGTCGTCACCCCGCCCAGGATCTCCGTCTGCCAGTTCGTCCCCAGCTCCGCAAACTCGAAATATTGTTCCAACCGGTTACGCCAGCTCACCTGCAAAGCATACACAAGTTCCCACCCGCCCGCGCACGGCTCCTCCAACGGACTGCGTGATTTGACCCAACTCACCCGGACGGAATGGATGAACTGTTCATACCAAACGACTTTCCTTCTGGCCCTCCAATTGCTTACCTTTCTGTATGACCCGGCCCGCCCCCCATCACACCCTGCAACCGGCACCCCTGAAGGGCGCCGCCCGGCCCCGCCTGGTCTTCTGGGAACTCACGACAGGCTGCAATCTCCGCTGTGTTCACTGCCGCGCCAGCGCCACGGAGTTGATGAGCCCCGACGACCTCCCCACCTCCGAGTGTCTCCGCATCGTTGACGAAATTGCGGAATATGCCCCACTCATCCTCGTCCTCTCCGGTGGCGAACCCCTCTGGCGCCGCGATGTCTTCGAAATCGCCGCCCATGCTGTCTCCAAAGGCCTCCGCGTCGCCCTCGCCACCAACGGCACCCTCATCGACGAAGCCATGGCCCACCGGATCCATGAATCGGGCATCGTTCGAGTCTCCATCTCCCTCGATGGCGCCGACCGCGCCACCCACGACTCCTTCCGCGGCCACGACGGCGCCTTCGATTCCGCCATCCGCGGCCTCAAGTGCCTCCAGGAACTCGGCATTTCCACCCAGATCAACACCACCGTCTCCAAGCACAACGCCCACCAGCTTCCGGAGATGATCGAACTCGCTAAATCACTGAAAGTGGATGCGTTCCACCTCTTCCTCCTCGTCCCCGTCGGCTGCGGACTCACCATCGCCGAGGACCAGAGCGTCGGCGCCGCCGAAGCTGAACAGATTCTCGACTGGTTCTACGACCGTTCGCTCGACTCCGGCATGGAACTCAAGGCCACCTGCGCCCCACAGTATTACCGGATCGTCCGCCAGCGCCGCGCCGAAGCCCGCCGCCAGGGCGAGGAAGTCGCTCCCCTGATGACCGGCCACCCCAATCACGCCCCCGGCCACCCCGGCGGCCACCCCACGGACATGAATCAGATGACCCGCGGTTGCCTTGCCGGCTCCGGCGTCTGTTTTATCTCCCACAAAGGCTCCATCCAGCCCTGCGGCTACCTTCCGCTGGAAGCCGGCAACCTGGGCCGCCAGTCCTTCCGCGACGTCTGGGAGAACTCCCAACTTTTCGCCGACCTCCGCGACCTCGACAACCTCGAAGGCAAGTGCGGCTGTTGCGAATTTAAACAAGTTTGTATGGGTTGCCGCGCCCGTTCCTTCGGACTCACCGGCAACTGGCGCGGCGAAGAACCCTTCTGCCTCTACGAACCCCGCGCCGCCCGCTCACATTGAAAGAGAATTTTCCGGCGGAACCACACTATTCTTCTATGGCTCACCAAGAGAAGTCCCAGCCCGCTGTCGCCTGCCAGCACCACCAGCAGACCGGCCGCCACGTTTTCGTCGTCTGCAACGGGGAATCCTGCCAGCACGCCGGCTCCCGGAAACTGCTGGAAATGCTGCGCTTGCAGAGCCGCCAGAAGTGCGCCGGCCACGATCTCCGCGTGAGCGCCACGCGCAAGTGTATAGGCCACTGTCAGGCCGCTCCGGCCATGGTTGAGGACGGCCGGATTCTGCGTTGGGTCAGTGAACGAAGACTGCGGGGCGAGTTGTTGCGCCTCGGCATTGCCTCTTGACGACTCTGATTTACGCCATCGGCAATCCCCAGCGCCGCGACGACGGCGTCGCCCAGCGTGTCGCCTCGCTCCTGCCCCCCGGCCCCTGGACCCTCGAATTCCACCGCGAACTGATGCCCGAGATGGCGGAAGAGGTCGCCCCCGCCGGCCGGGTCATCTTCATCGATGCCGACTACCTGCCCGGCGAAGTCCGCCTGGAACCCCTCAAGGCCTCCTGCTGCCCGGGACTGCTCAGCCACGGTCTGCGCCCCTGCGACCTGCTCTCCCTCACCCGCAAACTCTATGGTTTCAGTGGGGAAGCCTGGCTCTGCCGGATCCCGGGAGAAGACTTCGGCCCGGGGGAGGGTCTCTCGCCCCGGGCCGAAGAAAACGCACTCAGCGCCGCCCGCCTGCTCACGGAAATGCTCTGATTCGCTAGTTCTGTGTGCTGGTCGAACCCAGAAACTCCGGTTTCGGCGCAATATCCATCTTCATCGCGTTGCCGTGGTCCCGCGTCGGCAGCCTGCGCCGGTCCACCCGGCTGTCCGGGATGCTGACCAGTTCCGTCGCCTCTTCGTACGGCTCCGGATACAGGTTGAGAGCCATCGGTTCGGCGCCCGCCTCGAGCGTCTCTGCCTCCTTCTTCGTCACATAGCCGATGAATGCCACCGTCCCGCCGGCCGGCTTGTGGATCTCCGTGCACTGGTAGATCGGCTTGTGGAACAGCGGAAGTTCATCCGAAGAAGGCGACGTGGTGAAGCCAAAAACGCCTTCCGGAAGCCGGTCCACCGGCATTCCGTTCTCTTCGACCGTCACCACTCTCAGTTTCAGGCGGTCACGCAGGGCCTGACGCTCGGGCGTGAGCGCAATATGGGTGTCTTGAGACATACCCTTCTATTACACAACAGCCAGGGCTATTCCTGCGACACCGGACGTCCCCGGCGTGGCGGCGCCGCCGATTCCAGCGTCACACTCAACGTCATTTCCTTCTTTTCCCGGACCAGGGTCACCGGAAACGTCTCTTTGTCTTCCGTCCGGGCGCTTCGCAGCGCCGCGGTGATCTCCCGGGGCGTCGTCACCGCCGACCCGTTCACCTTCGTGATCACGTCGCCCGCCTGAATTCCCGCCTTGTCCGCGGAAGATTCTTCCATCACGCTCCGGACCAGCACCCCCTCCTTCACCCCGAAGTAGCCGGACAACTGCGTCGCTCCCAGCGCTTCCCCTTCAATCCCCAGGTAGCCCGAACTCCAGCTCATCATGGGTTTTGGCAGGTCCGGCATCACCACCCGCACATCCGGGGGCATCGGCGGCATCGGCGCCATCGAAATCCGGTTCTCGCGCTTGCCCAGCGTCGCCGTCACCGTGACGGGCGCACCCGCCCGTACGACCTCCATCTTCACCGTCCGCCCGGCAGGGGTCTCCCGGACGAAGCGCACGAACTGCTCGATGCCCTCCACCCGCTGGCCCTGGTATTTCTGCACCACATCACCGGTCTGCAAACCCGCCTTCTCGGCCGGGCTCTCCTTCTGGATGTTCGTGATCTCCACGCCATGTTCTTCGCGCAGTTTGAGCGCCTTTGCGCGGCCGGCATCAATCTCCTTCACGCCGACACCCAGAAAACTGCCGCTGTGTGCGGCGGTCGACTTGAGGATCGTCAGCGGCGGGGGCGAAGGGACACTGGGCGGAGCCGGAGGCTGAGCCAGAAGCGCGGCCGGCGTCATCAAGGCGACAATCATCAGAAATCGTGGAAACATGGCTGCTTACCTCAGTTTGTTGGACGTTTTTGCGTCCAAAACGTGCCTATTTGGCGCGTTTAAGATACACCGCGCCGTTGCTCACCGACAGCAGCAGCGCCGGGCCCCCGCCCTGAATCGCGCCTTGCGCCAGAACCGGCCGGCCCCGGCCCGCCGCCTGCCGGCCCTGCACTTCGGGAAACTCCGACACAATCCGGCTATACC
>DNFG01000160.1 GCA_003487005.1 Bryobacterales bacterium | reverse complement strand
GCTCCACCAGACACAGCGTCAAATGGACTTTCACGCCCTCCCGCTCCTCCGGCAAATCCCAGAAGCCGGCCAGTCGCGTCGAATGCGCCTCCCTCTGCCGCAACAGCACTGCCCCCTCCCGCTCCACCAGACACAGCGTCAAATGGACTTTCACGCCCTCCCGCTTCCGCCCCTTCACCGGTAGTTCCTGCTCAATCCCATCCTCCCGCGCCGCGCACTGCTCCCGCCACGGACAGAGTAAACACTGTGGATTCCTCGGCAAACAGACCGTCGCCCCCAACTCCATCAAAGCCTGGTTGAAGTCCCCCGGCTTCCGCGGATCCAGCAACCGCTGAGCCTCCTCCTTCAGCCGCACCCGCACTCCCTGCGTCTGCACGTCCCCCGTTTCCGCAAACGCCCGCGCCAGCACCCGGATCACATTGCCATCCAGCACCGCATACGGCAACCCGAACGCAATGCTCGCCACCGCCGCCGCCGTGTACTCGCCCACCCCCGGCAATTCCCGGATCTCCTCGTAACTTGCTGGAAACCCGCCTCTTTCCACCACCGCCCGCGCCGCCTTTTGCAAATTCCTCGCCCGTGTGTAGTACCCCAACCCGCTCCACTGCGCCAACAACTCCTGCTCCGGCGCCGTCGCCAGCGCCGCCGCGTCCGGATACCGCTCCAGAAACCTCTCATAGAACGGCGCCACCACCGACACCCGCGTCTGCTGCAGCATCACCTCGCTCACCAGAATCCGCCACGGGTCGCGCGTCCGCCGCCACGGCAGGTCCCGCCGCGCCCCGCCAAACCATTCCGCCAGCGCCGCTCTTGCCTGCTTCAGGTTCCGCATCCCGCTGCTACAATCTTAGTTGATCCTCCCCCCCCTCTCCGCATCGGACAAGGGCAAAGGTACTTCGTGTGGATGAACTGCTCCGGATCCGCGGCGCGCGGGTCCATAACCTCAAAAACGTCGATCTCGACCTGCCCCACAACCGGCTGACCGTCATCACCGGCGTTTCAGGCTCAGGCAAGTCCTCCCTCGTCTTCGACACCATCTACGCCGAAGGCCAGCGCCGCTACGTCGAATCCCTCTCCGCCTACGCCCGCCAGTTCCTCGACCGCATGGAAAAACCCGATGTCGACGACATCGACGGCCTCGCCCCGCCCATCGCCATCCGCCAGAAGAACACCACCCGTAACCCCCGCTCGACCGTCGCCACCGCCACTGAAATCTACGACTACCTCCGCCTCCTCTTCGCCCGCGCCGCCGAAACCTGGTGCCCCAACTGCCAGGTCCGCGTCGAACGCGATACTGTCGATCCCGTCGCCCGCCAGATGCTCGCTCAACCCGAAGGCTCCCGCTGGTACGCCCTCTTCCCCATCAAAACCACCCACCCCGGCGACCCCGCCGAACTCCGCGACCACCTCTTCGACCTCCGTAAACGCGGCTTCGCCCGCCTCTTCCAGAACGGCCGGACCTTCGAATTCTCCTCCCCTGAATCCCTCCTCGACCTCGACTTCTCCCACGACGTCTTCATCCTTGCCGATCGCCTCGTCATCCGCCCCGATCAGATGCAGCGCGTCGTCGATACCGTCGAACTCTGCTATCGCGAAGCCGGCGAAATCCTCTTCGAACAGGCCGGCGAAGCCGAACCCCTCCGCCTCCGCTTCTCTGAACGCTTCGCCTGCCGCCAGTGCGACCTCGAATTCCCCGTCCCGGAACCCTCCCTCTTCTCCTTCAATAACCCTCAGGGCGCCTGCCCCGCCTGCCAGGGCTTCGGCAATTCCGTCGATTACGACCTTTCTCTCATCATCCCCGACCCCTCCCGCTCCCTCAACGACGGCGCCGTCGACCCCTGGACCAAGCCCAACTACGACTGGGGCATCGACCTCGTGTCCAACGTCCCCCCCGATACCCCCTTCGAAGACCTCTCCCCCGACCATCAATCCACCGTCATCAAAGCCATCCACCGCTTCTTTGCCCAGGTCGAGAAGAAAAAGTACAAAGTCCACGTCCGCGTCTTCCTCGCCCGATACCGCGGCTACACGGACTGCCGTGCCTGTGAAGGCTCCCGCCTGCGCCCCGAAGCCCTCAACCTCCGCCTCGCCGGCCAGACCATCGCCCAAATCGTCCGCCTCAACATCGCCCAGGCCCACCACTTCTTCGATTCCCTCCAACTCCCCCCCGAAGCCGCCGCCATCGCCGGCAAGATCCTCGTCGAAATCCAACAGCGCCTCAAATTCCTCAATAGCGTCGGCCTCGAATACCTCACTCTCGACCGCCTCTCCGCCACCCTCTCCGGCGGCGAAGCCCAGCGCATCCAACTCGCCACCTGCCTCGGCTCCCGCCTCGTCGGCGCCTGCTACGTCCTCGACGAGCCCTCCATCGGCCTCCACTCCCGTGATACCGAGCGCCTGATCCGCATCCTCCACGACCTCCGCGACCTCGGAAACACCGTCCTCGTCGTTGAACACGATGCCGACGTCATCCGCGCCGCCGACCATCTCATCGACCTCGGCCCCGGAGCCGGTGAACTCGGCGGCCAGATCACCTTTGCAGGCTCCCTCAAGAAACTCCTCGGCAACGGCAAAGGCCGCAATGGCTCCCTCACCGGCCGCTATCTCAAGGGCGAACTCCGCACCTCCCTCAAGTCCTCCCGCCGCCCTGTTAACCCCAAACGCACTCTCAAGTTCGTCAACTGCCGCGCCAACAACCTCCGAGGCATCGACGTCGAAGTCCCCCTCGACATGATGACCGTCGTCACCGGCGTCTCCGGCTCAGGCAAGTCCACCCTCGTCCACGAAGTCATCCACAAAGCCCTCGAAACCCGCCTCAAACGCCAGGCTGGCGGCGAACCCCGCGAAGCTGAGCCCCAAAAAGCGCGCTGCGCCCGCGTCGAACGCTCCGAACTCGTCCGCGAAATCATCCTCGTCGACCAGTCCCCCATTGGCCGCACTCCCCGCTCCAACCCCGTCACCTACTCCAAAGCCTTCGACCTCATTCGCGACCTCTTCGCTCGCACCCCCGAGGCTGACAAGCGGGGCTACACCCCCGGCCACTTCTCATTCAACGTCGCCGGCGGCCGCTGCGAAACCTGTCAGGGCGATGGCACCGTCACCGTCGAAATGCAGTTCCTCGCCGATGTCGAACTCGTCTGCGAAGACTGCCGCGGCGCCCGCTACAAACCCGCCATCCTCGACATCCGCTACAAGGGCCTCAACATCCACGAAGTCCTCCAGTTGACCATCCGCGAAGCCCTCGGATTCTTCACCGAATCGCCCCGCCTCCTCGCCCGCCTTCAGCCCATGGCCGACGTCGGCCTCGGCTACCTTCGCCTCGGCCAGTCCGCCACCACCCTCTCCGGCGGCGAAGCCCAGCGCGTCAAACTCGCCGCCCATCTCACCCAGGCCTCCCACAAGGGCGCCCTCTACCTGTTCGACGAACCCACCACCGGCCTCCACTTCCACGACATCACCCGCCTCCTCGACGCCTTCGAACAACTCATTAAAAAGGGCGCCAGCCTCCTCATCATCGAACACAACCTCGAAGTCATCCGCCATGCCGATTGGCTTATCGACCTCGGACCAGAAGGCGGCGCTCAAGGCGGCCAGGTCGTCGCCGCCGGCCCTCCCGAACTCCTCGCCCAAGCCCCCGCTTCTCACACCGGCCGGTTCCTCCGCCAGATCCTCTTCTGATCCTCCGGGAATCTCGAATCTCCCCACACTAACGCGGAAAGGCCCGGCCCCCCTCTCGGGGAACCGGGCCTTGGTTTGTTAACCAGGTACGGCCGCGTTTACCGCGGGCAGCCCAGCTTCTTCAGATCCGAAGCGGGAACTTCCTTCGCCGAACCGAAGGCATCCGGTGTCTTGATGCCCTTCGGCACCAGCCAGATCTCGACGCGGCGGTTCTGGTCGGCGGTGGAAACCCGCGACCCGGCCCGCTCGTCGGTCGCCGTGCGCGCGGAGGTCCCGCAAACGCCAGGCTGGAAGTTCGACTTCTGTTCCGTGCCGACCCAATCCGCCTTGATGCGGCTGGCATCGACCCGTGCGCACGTCCCCGTCCCCGCCGTCAGCACCGCAATCGCGTTCATCACGCGCTGCCGGTCCAGCGTCGAGGCCCGGCGCGCCGTGCCCGCTTCATCCTGGTCGTAGTGGCCCACCAGCACGATCTCGTAATCCGGATCGGCTGCCTTCGCCGCCACTTCCTCCAGCAGAATGCGCTTCGCACAGTTGTTCACCCGCGCGCTGCCCTTGCTGAAGATCAGATCCGAGAACCGGATCGACTCAGGCGTGTAGTCCACCTTCACCGACGTCGTGCAGCTCGCAGTCGCGCCGCGATCGTCTGTCACCGTGCCAGTCACCGTCACGGTCTTGGACTGGATCTTGCCGCCCTGCTCGAAACGCACCGACTTCGTGTCGAAGCCCGCGTTCGCCATCGTGTCGTTCGTTACCGTGCCTTCCGTCGCCGTCCACTTGAAGCGGATCTCGCTACAGGGCGAACCCGTCGCCTGCGCGCTCAGCTTCGCCTGCTGGCCGTACGCCAACTGCGCCGGAATCGCCGTGCAACCCGCGATCGTCGGAGCCTTGTATTCCTGCACGTTCAGCGACAAAGTGCTCGCCTTCGCCGTCCGGATGGGCATCCCGTCCGTATTCGGCGCTTCCACGTCCAGTTCCACCATGTACTGACCTGCGCGGTCCGGCGTGAACTGCAACTCGGGGCTGTTGCCGCCCATCGGCTGCCCGTTCACCTTCCACTTGTAGGTCATCTGGCGGCCCGCCGGATCCGACGCGCCCACCGACCGGATCGTGATCGCCCGGCCCTGGCACAACGTGCCGCTGCCCGCATCCAGCCGCCCGGCGTTCAGTTCGCCCAGAGCCTGCGGCGCAGGAGGAGTCGGCGGCGGCGGCACATACTTCCGGCCCAGATAGAAATTGATCCCGGCCGTCGTCTGCATGCCCGTGAACAGCTTCCGCGGCACAATGTAAACGCCCGCCGCGCTCGCCGTGTCCGGTAAACCGTACGTCGGGAACCGCGAGGTGATCGCCCGCGCATCAAACCGCAGACCAATGTGATCCGTCAGGTGCATCTTCACGCCGCCACCATAATTGATGCCCGCCTGCAGATTGCTCCTCACCTGCGTCGCCGCAAACCGCGCATTCTCGGGCAGCTTGCTGATCGCCTGCGCACGGTCCGTCGGACGCCAGTCGAGCGCCGAAACGCCCGCCGTCACGTACGGCCGCACATTCGAACCCTTCGGAGTGAAATGAAACACCGGATTCAGCGAATACTGGAACAGCCGGCTCCCAAACGCGTAACGCGGATCTCCCGCGCGCGCCGGGCTCTGGAATTGCATGTTGTTCACGCTGTAAGTGAACCCTTGCTCCAAACCCACGTACTTCCAGAAATTCTCGGTCACCCGGATACCAAACGCGCCGCCATTGGCGTGCTTGCCGCCCAGGCCCTCGGAGACGCCACGGAAGAAACTGCCGCCTCCAAACAAGTTGATTTCGACCATGTCCGGCCTCTCATCGGCGCCTGCTTGCTGCGCCGGTGCAGCCGTGAAGCCACCAAGCGCCAGACCAAGAGTGGCGACGGTCAGAGCCCGTGTCCATTTGAGTGTGCGAGGACAAAGTGAAGATAGAGTGTTGAATCTCATAGTTCTGGGCTTACCTGCCTTTCATTATTATGCACCTGTAAGCTCTGCAAGTCCATGTAGAACATACCCAAATCGGGTGTCAGAGCAAAGAGCCGGCCCGGGTGCTGGCTCCCGGCCCATATAGATCGGATGTTGGACTCGGGAATCTCTCCCCCTTCCACCATACGCCAACTCCGCCCCCCGTCGCCAGATTCGAACAACCGCGAAAACTGCACCGCCCACACCCTCCTCCCACCCCCACCTTCATACTGCACTGCGCTCACCGTCCCCTCCACCAATCCTTCATCCTTCTGAAACCACGTCCTCCCGTCATCTTCCGACCGCCATAGCCCCTTCGCCGTCGCCAGCAGAATCGGTCCCCCAGCCTCCTCCGGCAGTGCAAGGTCATACACTTCCGCCGTCGGGAACAGCAGATTCAACGGCCGCCATGTCACCCCCAGATCCTCCGAAAGATAGAGCGCGTGCGCCGTCCGCACCAGCATCCGCCGCCCCGCCGTCACCAGTCCCGTCACCGGCGCCGGAATCTTCGCCTTGGACAACGGCGCTGCCTGCCACGTCACACCCAGATCCCGAGACCGGAACAGACCTTCGCTCGTCCCCAAAAAGACCAGCGCTTCTTTGTCCTCCATGACTTGCAGTGCCCCCACCCGCGTCGCCCCCGGACGCCCCGGCAGCGCCAGCGCCCTCCAGGTCTTCCCCCCGTCCAGTGTCCGCAACACCCGCCGCTCATTCGCCGCAAACACCACTTCCTTCTTCGACGGATGCCCCGCCACCGATTGAATGTGGTTGTCCCCTACCCGCGCCCCGTTCGCCGCCAGTTCCCACGTCCGCCCCCCGTCATCGCTCGCGTAAACACCCCCAGCCTCCCCATCCTGAATCGTGTTCGCATACAGACGCCCACCCGCCGCGGTCATCGTCAACACCTTCCGGTTCACAAACCCCTGATTCCACGCCTTCACCGTCTCCCCGCCATCCTCACTCCTCCACAGCCCCGCCCGCTCCGTTGCAAAATAAATCCGCTCCGGATTGCCCGGATCAAACGCCATCGACAAGATATGCAGCTTGTTCACCTGCCGGAACACCGCCCCGCCATTCACCGACTTCAATAACCCCAGCGTCGTCCCCGCGTACACCACGTTCTTCTTCTCCGGATGCAGCCGGATCACGTGCGTCCGCCGGTGCGACGCCGGAATCCCCGGAAACTTCGCCCACTTCTCCCCGGCCGTCTCGCTCCGGTAAATCCCGCTACACGCGCTCGCCAGCACCGTCTGCGGCCGCAGCGGGTCAATGTAAATGCTGAACACGTCCGAATCGTCCAGCATCCCCGTGTGAATAATCTTCCAGTTCGCCCCCCCGTCCACCGTCTTCCACGGCAAATGCGGCGTCCCCGCGTAAATGATATCCGCGTTGCCCGGATCCACCGCCACCGCCGTAATCACCCGCATTTCGTGATTCCAAGGCGCCGAAATCCGCTCCCACTTCCCCCCGCCGTCCCGCGTCCGCCAGACACCCGCGCGCGTCCCCGCCACCACCACCTTCGGATCCTTCCCCCAAATCGAAATCGCCTCCACCGACTTCCCCTGCATGTCCTCGCTCAGCGCCCACGTCGCCCCCGCGTCCTCGCTCACCCAAACCCCGCCATAGTAACTGTGCTCCGCCGAAATCCCCACGTAATACCGCCGCGAGTCCGCCGGATCCACCGCCACCGCGCTCACCGTCCCCAGAAAATGCCGCGGAAACGCCAACCGCCTCCAACTCTCTCCCGCATCGTCACTCCGGTACAAAAGCGAATTCCGCGCCCCAAGCAGCAGCGTCTTCGGGTTCGACGGATCAATCGCAATCGCGGTCGCACTCCCCCCGTAAGGCCCCACCGGCTGCCAGTTGGAGGCCCCTAACAGCCCTGGAATCAACAAAAGACACAACACGCCTGCCTGTTTGTACATTGGTTCCACCCCCAAGTCTATCAGGGCAGATACCCCCGCGCGAGCCGGTCAAACATTTCTACCTGCTCCCGTTCCCACTCCACTCCCCTCCCCAACTCCCGGGCCAGCAACGCCGCCACCGGCGCCGCCATCCGCCGTGCCGCCCGCGCATTCAGCACCAGAGCCCGCGTCCGCCGCGCCAGCACGTCCTCCACCGTCCGCGCCATCTCCCACCGCGCGGCCCACACCACCTCCGCCTCCACGTATGGCAAATCCCCGTCCAACCGCCGCCCCAGTTCCGGCTCCACCCGGATCAGGTCCTCGATCGCGATCGCATCGCTCCCATACACCCCCCGCGCCCCGAACTTCTGTGCGTGATGGTGATACCCGTGAATCCGCAATCGCTTCGTCACGCAATCCCGCTCCTCCAATCCCGCCAGCAGCGCCGCCTGATCCACGCAATCCTCCGCCATCTTCCGCGCCGTCGTCCATTTCCCCCCCGCGATCGTCAACAGCCCGTTCCGGTCCACATGAATACTGTGATCCCGCGACAGCGCCGCCGTCGAAGCCGCCCCCGGCGCCTTCACCAGCGGGCGGATCCCGGCCCACACGCTCAACACATCCTCCCGCCCCGGCGCATGGTGCAGGTACTGCCCCGCCGTCTCCAGAATGAACTCCACCTCGTGGTCGAAAGCCCTCGGTTCGTCCTCCACCTCCTCCAGCGCCGTGTCCGTCGTCCCCACCAGCGTGTGCCCGTGCCACGGAATCGCGAACATCACCCGCCCGTCGCTCGTGTGCGGCACCATGATCGCCGTCTCTCCCGGCAAAAACGACGCATCAAACACCAGATGCACCCCCTGGCTCGGCGCCCCCATCCCCCCCCCTTCCGCGTCCCCCCCTCCCCCCCCCCCCCCGCTCTCCCCC
>DNFG01000496.1:12958-13092 GCA_003487005.1 Bryobacterales bacterium | reverse complement strand
GACGGTTCGGCGAAGCCCAGCATTGAGACGCCGATCGGGGACTTCTTCGGGCTGAACCTGGGGGACTTTGTCCACTACGAGAGCGAGTATCTGGCCTGCTCGCCAGGGAAGTCGCTGAACTGCTATTTCGCGAT
>DNFG01000496.1:12498-12692 GCA_003487005.1 Bryobacterales bacterium | reverse complement strand
GTCGCTGAACTGCTATTTCGCGATGCCATACCGGCAGAGCGCGCGGATGACGGTAACGAATGAAGGCTCCGGGCAGGTGGGCGCGTTCTATTCCAACATCGACTTCCTGTCGGTCGATCAACTGCCCGCCGACGCGCTCTATTTCCATGCGCAGTACCGGCAGGAGACGCCCACGCAGGCGGTGCAGGCGCCGG
>DNFG01000496.1:0-12242 GCA_003487005.1 Bryobacterales bacterium | reverse complement strand
CCACGCAGGCGGTGCAGGCGCCGGGCGGCGGAGACGTGCTCAACACGACTCCACGCAGGCGGTGCAGGCGCCGGGCGGCGGAGACGTGCTCAACACGACGGGCAAGGATAACTATGTCTTTGTCGAAACGCGCGGCCGCGGGCATTTGATGGGCGTCACGATGGGCTGGGTTCAGAACGCGGAGCGCTGGATGGGCGAAGGCGACGACATGATTTTCGTCGATGACGAACAGATGCCGCTGATCATTGGCACGGGCGCGGAAGACTATCTGCTGGGCAGCTGGAACTTCGGCGGGCGCGACGGCGCCAGCGCCTTCGCGCATCATCAGTATGGAGCGCCTCTGATCACCAGTCCCGAGCGGACCGGCGGACGGTATTGCACCTACCGCTTCCACGGCGACAATCCGGTGACATTCCGGCGGTATCTGAAGCACACGATCGAGCACGGCCACGCGAACAATCGCAGCGACTGGTACAGTTCGTGCTGCTTCTGGTATCAGGACCGGCCCGCGCAGGACTTTCCGGCGCTGCCGCCAGTGGCTTCGCGCGTGCCGCGCGTCTCGACCCCGGGATAGTGGCGAAGCGCCTGGCGCGAAATTCTGGGCTAAAATCAGGGGTTTGGGCACCCCGCTGTGTCCGGAGTGTAGTCAATTCACGGCAGCGGAGGCAGCACGATGGGCGATTGGACCGGGTTAGGGCGGCGGGCTTTTCTCGCGGCGGCGGCGGGTCTGATGCCCGTGTGGGCGGCCGTCGAGAAGATCCGGGCGGAGGGCGCGGGCGAGGATATCGGCGGCTATCTCCAGCGCACGCGGGGCGGTTTCGATCTGACCCGGTATCGCGAGATTCTCGGGGCGGCCAACGAGTTCAAGGAAGGCGACGTGGCGACCGGCGTGGCGGCGCCGGACGAGGCTTCCCGCGCGGCGGCGCGCCTCCTGCTGGGCAACACGCGGCTTTCGTTCGTCGTCGGGAACTCCGTCTATGATGACTCGGTCTCCAGCTACATTCGTCAGTCGGTGGATCCGCGCGCGGCGGCGAGGATCGCCGGTTGGACGTTCAACGGGTTGAAGCGATTCCTTCTCGAAGAGAGCGAAGCGGACATCCAGGCCGTGCTGCCGGGCCTCGCGAGCGACGTCATCGCGTGTGTCGTGAAACTCATGTCCAACGGTGAGTTAACCGCCGCCAGCCGGAAGATCTTTCATCCACTGCCGGGCTCAAGACTGGGCGCGAAGGGCTATCTGGGGGCGCGAATCCAGCCAAACTCCCCGACCGATGACCCGGAAGATATTCAATGGCAGGTGTTCAACGGCTTCGCCTACGCGGTGGGCGATCTGCTGTTGGGGACAAACCCGGTGTCGAGCGAGGTGGATTCCGTGCTGCGCGTCGAGCAGGCGTTGGCGGAAGTGCTGCGGGTGTTCGGGTTGACGGACGTGATGCCCCACTGCGTGCTGGCGCACATCGACGTGCAGGCGGAGGCGGAAAAGAAGCAACCTGGCTCGACGGCATTATGGTTTCAGAGCCTGGCTGGCGTGGCCGACGCTAACCGGACGTTCGACCTGACGGTGGAGAAGATGGTGGGCCATTCAGCGGCGCGGAGCGGCCGCTATGGGCTGTATTTCGAGACCGGACAGGGTGCCGACGCCACCAACGGGCACGGCAAGGGCTTCGACATCGTGATGCACGAATCGCGCAAGTACGGCTTCGCCCGGGCGCTGACGCGCGAGGTCGCGGCGGCGCAGAGGCGCGCAGGGCGGACGCCCGCGCCGTGGGTGCACGTCAACGACGTGGCCGGTTTTATTGGCCCGGAAGTCTTCCGTACTCGCGAACAACTGGTTCGCTGCTGCCTCGAAGACACGCTGATGGGCAAACTGCACGGGCTCACGATCGGGCTCGATATCTGTTCGACCCTGCACATGGACGTGGATCTGGACGATCTGGACTGGTGTATCGACCAGGTGATGCCCGCGAATCCCGCCTATTTAATGGCTTTGCCGACCAAGAACGACCCAATGCTGAGCTACCTGACAACCGGGTTCCAGGACCATGTCCGGATCCGCGAGAAGTTCGGCTACAAGGTGAACGACGCAATGTGGGCGTTCTTCAAAAGCATCAGCGTTTTGGACGAAAACGGGCGTCCTGGACGCAATTTTGGGCGTCCGGAAGGGGTTTATGTGGCGTTTTGTCGCCGCCGGGGCGACGAGCGCACAGAAGATGCCATCCTCGCCGAAGCGCGCGTCCAGATGGACCGGGTGCGCTCGCGCGGCGTGGAACTGACCTCGGGCCAAGGCGAGAATCCCTGGGATTTGCAGCCGGAAATCGACCGGAAGTTGCGGACCCTCTACGCCGACGCGCGCCACTGTCTGTGGGCGGAACTGCCGGCCGGATTCGAGGCGGCGGCGGGCGCCGTGGCGGTCCGGAGCATGGCGCGCGACCGTGAGGGCTACATCCTTCATCCCCCGACCGGCGAGGAGATGACGGCGGAATCGCGTGAAGTCTTGCAGCGGCTCGCTGCCCGGCACGGCGATGATTTCGACGTGCAGATCGTCATTTCAGACGGTCTGAATGCGCTTTCCCTGACCGATGAGGGGCATCTGGCGCCGTTCCTGGAAGCCGTGCGCGGCGAGTTGATCCGCGCGGGTTACCGCCCTGCGCCGGAACCGGTAGTGGTCCGCAATGGCCGGGTCCGGATCGGTTACCGGATCGGCGAAATCCTGTTCGGCAGGTCCCGCGCTCGGTCGGAAAACCGGGTAGTGCTGCACGTCATCGGTGAACGCCCCGGTTCGGGGCATCGGGCCTACTCGGTGTATCTCACCGCGGTACTGGTCCGGATGTGGGCCGAGACCGGTCAGGTGGACCACAACGTGACCCGCGTGGTTTCGGGCATCGCGGACACCTCGCTGGACCCGGTGGAAGCGGCCGCCGCGACGGTCCGTCTGCTGCCGCCGCGGCCGTGATCTCCGCCCCGGGCGCGCTATCCTGAGCGAAGATTCAGGAGCGGCATGGCCGGGGACGATTCCAAACTGAAGCGGCGAATCCTGCGCGACGGACTGCGCCCGGATGAGATTCGAGACGAAGCCATCCGGCGCGCGATCCGGTCGATTCCGCGCGGGCGCGTGGCCACCTACGGCGAGGTCGCGGCGGCGGCAGGCTACCCGCTCTACCATCGTCTGGTGGCGCGCATTCTCGGAAAGGCGGGCGACCGCCTCCCGTGGCAGCGTGTCATCGGCGCGGGCGGGCAGATCAAACTGCGTGGCGGTTCCGCACTCGAACAGCGCATGCGCCTCGAGATGGAAGGCGTCGCCTTTCGCGGCGCGCGGGTCGACATCGAGAAGCACCGTCACACCTTCGCGCTCTGGCTGGAAGGGTAAAATGGGGTTCGGCGACACTTCGTGCGTTATTTCCTGAGTCAACACATTCCGCCCTTCCGGCGCGTTCTGCTTGTCGAGAGCGGCTCGCGCTACCTGCTCGAAGACCTGATCCCGGGCGTTTACGACAATCACCCGGAGTGCGAGGCGGTGGATCTGGTTACCTGCTATCCGGGGCTCCCGGCGACGTTCGACGAGGCGCGCGGCCGGACCTTCCGCGTGTGGGAGTACAGCGGGCGGGCAAGGCGGAAGGTGCTCTACGAGGAACTGAAAACGCGCCACTACGACGTGGTCGGCATCATCTGCTCGGGCGAGCCGGTCATGACGAAGTGGAAATGGTCGCTGGCGGCGAGGCTGCCCGCGAAGGTCTTCATTTTGAATGAAAATGGCGACTATTTCTGGCTGGATCGCTCGAATTTCGGCACGATCCGCCACTTCGCGCTCTTCCGGATGGGCCTGGCGGGGATGCAGGGCGTCCGGACGGTGGCCGGCCTGGCGCTGCTGCCATTCACTTTGACATATTTGCTGATGTACGCCGCGTGGGTTCACCTGCGGAGAAAGGTCCGGCAACTGGCATGAAAGCAGTGTTCGTGACGGAGTTTGGCGGCGTGGAGAAACTGCGCCATGAAGAGATCCCGGCGCCCGAACCGAAGGCGAACGAGGCCCGGGTGCAGGTTCATGCGTGTGGCGTGAACTTCATCGACATCTACTTCCGGACGGGCCTGTACCCGGCCGAACCGCCCGTGATTCTGGGCATGGAAGGCGCGGGCGTGGTGGAGTCGGTGGGCGCGGACGTCACCACCGTGAAGCCAGGCGATCGCGTGGCCTGGGCGATGGCGCGGGGTAGTTATGCGGACATGCAGTGCGTGCCAGCGCAGATGCTCGTGAAGGTGCCGGAGTCGCTCGATCTGGACCTGGCGGCGGCCTCGATGCTGCAGGGAATGACAGCGCACTATCTGACCCATTCGACATACCCGCTACGCACGGGCGAAGCGGCGCTGGTCCACGCCGCCGCGGGCGGCGCGGGGCAATGGATCGTGGCCTCGGCGAAACTCCAGGGCGCGCGCGTCATTGGAGTCGTTTCGACGCCGGCGAAGGCCGATATCGCCCGCGGCGTCGGTTGCGACGAAGTCCTGCTCGCTTCCGACGACATCGCCGCGGAGGTGAAGCGGTTGACCGAAGGCCGGGGCGTGGACGTGGTCTATGACTCCGTCGGCAAAGCCACCTGGGACGCCAGCCTCAACTCGCTCAAGCCCCGGGGCATGATGGTCACCTTCGGCAACGCCAGCGGCCCCGTCGATCCCATCGCGCCGCTCTTGTTGAGCCAGAAGGGGTCGATCTTTCTGACCCGGCCCACGCTCGCGCACTACACCGCCAAGCGCGAGGAACTCGAGTGGCGCGCGAGCGATGTGTTCAACTGGCTCCGCGACGGGGTGCTGAAAGTGCAGATCCACGAAGTGTACGCGCTCGGCGAAGCGGCGCGGGCCCACTCGGACCTGGAAGGCCGCCGGACGACGGGCAAGCTGTTGCTGCGGCCGTAGCTTCTCATCAATCTCAGCGCGGCTTCGCTCGGCTTAATTTGCCCGATCCGAAGGCTGCGGCAATGTCCACGGGAAGCTGATCGAAATCCGGCGCAATGCGGATGCGTCCCGCCAACGCTCCCGGTTGCCGCCTCGGGGCGCTACTCAGCGAGTCTAAGGCGACCTCACTGTCAGCAGCGGGGTCCTGCTGAAGAAACTCGTTGAGGCTGGATTCACTATCAAGATGGTTGAACGCCTGATTCAGAGGGACACGCGCGCCGCGCAACAGATGTTCTCCGTCGCGAATTGCGGGGCTGGTTACGTGGGCTCGGCGCTTCCCCACTTTCTCATTCTATCGGCCATCGTGGCGGATCATCGTTCCCAACCAGATTCGGGCCCCTCTCACGGCTGCCGCAACTCGAATCGCAACTCCATCTTGATCTCCTGCTTCAACTCCTGCTTGAGTTCCATCCGCAGTTCCTGCTTCAACTCCTGTTTCAGGTCCTGCTTCAATTCCGAACGCAATTCCGCGCGCAAATCCCGGCGGATTTCACCGCGAAGCTGTTCCAGCAACTCCGCGCGCAGGTTCTGGCGGAGTGCCTCGATACGCGCGCCGAGCGGATCCTCAGGCGGCGGCTTGGGTTGTGACTTGGGCGCCTGCTGCGCCACGGCGGGCGCGGCAGTGAAGGCGGCGAGACAGGATCGGCGGTTCATTGGCAAGCCTCCTGCAGACACAAACCAGCGTATCCTGAAGAGGGATCGTGAACGATGGACTATCGCGAGATTATTACCATTGAACCCGGCAAGCGAAGCGGGCAGGCGTGCATCCGTGGTCTGCGGATCACTGTCGCGGACGTGCTGGGCTATCTCGCTTCCGGAATGAGCCAACAGGAAATCCTCGAGGATTTCCCGTCGCTCCGCGAAGAGGACATCCTCGCCTGTCTGGCGTATGCGGCCGACCGCGAGCGCAGCACCAGCATCCGCGTGGCATGAAGCTTCTCTTCGACGAGAATCTCTCTCCCCGGCTCGTGAAAGCGGTGGAGTCCCTGTTCCCTGGCAGCACCCACGTCGAAGACTGCGGGTTGCTTGCGGCGGATGACCTCCTGATCTGGAATTATGCTGCGGAGAATGCGTTCGTCCTTATCACGAAGGACAGCGATTTCGAGGAAAGGAGCCTGCTCCAAGGCGCGCCTCCCAAGGTGATTCGTCTCGCGGTCGGCAACTGCTCCACCCGTGTTGTTGAGGAACTGCTTCACCGCTCTGCCCGGGTCATCGCGGAATTCGGCGTGGATCCGGAATCCTCGTATCTATTCCTGCGCCGTTTTCAGTAGTCGCCCCAATGCTACGATCAAGAAATGAAGAAAGAGAGCATCCTGTCCGCAATGAAGGAGATCGGCATCGTCCCCGTCGTCCGCACTCCTTCCGCCGAAAGCGCCTTCCGCGCCATTGAAGCCATCTACGAGGGTGGCATTCGCGCGGCCGAAGTGACGATGACCGTCCCCGGAGCCGTCAAGGTGCTCGAAAAGCTCTCCGACAAATTTGGCGACAAAATGGTCCTCGGCGCCGGCACTGTCCTCGACCCCGAAACCTGCCGCATCTGCATGCTCGCCGGCGCGCAGTTCTTCGTCACCCCCGCTCTCAATCTCAAGACGATCGAGATGGCCCAGCGCTACTCCAAGCCGATCTGCCCCGGCGCGCTGACCCCCACCGAAGTCCTCTCCGCCTGGCAGGCGGGCGCCGACATCGTCAAGGTCTTCCCTTGCGACAATGTCGGCGGCGCGAAGTACATCAAGGCCCTCAAGGGCCCCTTTCCGCAGATCGAAATGATTCCGACCGGCGGCGTTTCGCTGACCACCGCCGCGGATTTCCTCAAGGCCGGCGCCTGCGCCGTCGCCGTCGGCGGCGAACTCGTCGATGCCAAGACCATCAAGACCGGCACGTACGAAGTCTTCACCGAACGCGCCCGCCAGTTCCTCGAAGTCGTCGCCAAAGCCCGCGCCGAAATGGCGGCATAGCCGGAGGCGTCTGGTACAATCAGGTTGCCCATGTCGATCAGTCAGGATCTTCTCGACATTCTGGTTTGTCCGGTGGACAAAACCCCGCTCGTGCTCACCGAGGACGGCACCGGCTTGCGGTGCCCGGAATGCGGCCGCGTCTACCCCATCCGCGACGGCATCCCCGTGCTGCTCGTGGACGAAGCGACCATCGTCAACTAACCGCGATGCCCTCGCTGCTCGAGAGGCTGCCGCCGGGAGCGCGTGTCCTGCTGGTGCGCCTGCGATCGCTGGGCGACTGCGTGCTGACCACGCCGGCCATCCACCTGCTGAAGCGGCACCGCCCGGATCTGGAAATCGGCATTATGGTGGAACCCCGCTTCGCCGGCATCTACGAAGACAACCCCGACCTCGGCGCGGTCCTGCCCCCGTCGAAACGCGCCGCCCTCGCCTTCCGCCCGCGCCTGACCCTCAACCTCCATGGCGGTCCCACCAGCGCCGTGCTGACCCTCGCCTCTCTCGCCCGCTGGCGCGCCGGCTTCGCCCACTACAAGACCGGCTGGGCCCACAACGTCAAGATCCCTCGCGCCCAGCAGATCCTTGGCGAAGAGCGCAAAGTGCACACCGCCGAGCACGTCGCCTCCGCGATGTTCTTCCTCGGCGTGCCGCCCGCCGAAATCCCTCGCGCCCGCCTCTTTGCCCCGCCTCCGAAGGAACAAACCCCGTGTCTGGTCCTCCACCCCTTCGCCTCCGCTCCGGGCAAAGCCTGGCCCGCTGACCGCTTCGCCGCTGCCGCGCACGCCCTCGCCCTCGGCCGCGAAGTCGTCGTCCTCGCCGGCCCCGGCGACGATACCGCCCCCTTCCGCCAGTTCACCGTCCTCGCTGCCGCTCCGCTGCGCACCGTCAAGCAAGCCCTCCAGCGCGCCACGCTTTTTCTGGGTAACGACTCCGGCCCCGCGCACATGGCCGCCGCATTCGGCGTCCCCTCCGTCGTACTCTTCGGCACCTCCGACCCCGTCGTCTGGGCCCCCTGGCGGACTCGCGCCCGCGTCCTCTCCGCCCCCGAAGGCCTCGCCTCCATCGCCGTCGAACGCGTCCTCGCCGCCGCCACCGAACTGGAGGCCGAACCTTGAAACCCCTCCTTCGCCTCTTTAGCTACACCAAACGCTACACCCCCGCCCTGCTCGTCTCCATCGCGCTGATGGGCATCGCCGGCGCCATGCACGGCATGCTCCCCCTGCTCGTCGGCACCATTTTCGACCGCGTCCTCAAACCCGAATCGCCTGAAGCCCGCGTCCTTCTCCCCATCCCCGAATGGACCGGCGTCACCCTCTATCTCGATCAACTCGTCCCCCTCCCCATCAACAACATCTGGACCCTCGTCGCCGTTTCCATCCTCCTCGTCTTCCTCACCAAGGGCGTCTCGGACTACTTCGGAAACCTCCTGATCAACTTCGTCGGCCTCTCCGCCGTCACCGACCTCCGCCAGCGCACCTTCGACAAACTGATCGGCGAAGAGCACGAATTCTTCCAGCAGCACTCCACCGGCACCCTGATGTCCTCCACCATGAGCGACATCGAAAAAATCCAACTCGCCGTTTCGCAGATGCTCGCCGATTGGTTCCGCCAAAGCTTCGCCGCGCTCGCCTGCGTCTACATCCTCTTCCAGGCCGACTGGAAACTCGCGCTCGTCTCCACCACCGTCCTCCCCTTCGTCCTCTTGCCCACCGCGCGCCTCGGCAAGCGCATCCGCCGCACCACGCGCACCGCCCAGGACCACGTCGCCGAGATGAACCAGATCCTCCAGGAAGCCTTCTCCGGCCACATCGTCGTCAAAGCCTTCCTCGCCGAAAAACTCGAATCCCAGCGCTTCTGGCAGGCCGCCCGCCGCTTCAAACGCGCCAATCTCCGCTATATCGCCCTGCAGGCGCTGCCCTCGCCCATTATCGAATTTCTCGGCGCGCTCACCATCGTCGGCCTGTTGACCTACGCCCGCACCCAAATCAAAGCCGGCGCCATGACCAGCGGCGAATTCACCACCTTCGTCATGGCCCTGCTGCTGCTCTACGAACCTGTCAAGCGCCTCACCGGCATCCACAACATCTTCCAGCAGGCCATCGGCGCTTCCGAACGAGTCTTCGGCTACCTCGACCGCGAACCCCGTGTCATGGAGCGGCCCGGCGCCCTCGAACTCCCCGGCTTCCGCGAGTCCATCGCCTTCGACCACATCTCCTTCCGCTACCCCAACGCCCCCCAGGGCTTCGCCATCCGCGATCTGAACCTGCGCATCGAACGCGGTGAAGTCGTCGCGCTTGTCGGCCCGAGCGGCGCCGGTAAGTCCACCCTCGCCGCGTTGCTCCCCCGCTTCTACGATGTTGACGAGGGCGCCGTCCGCATCGACGGCCACGACGTCCGCGAAGTCACCCTCACCAGTCTTCGCCGCCTCATCGCCATCGTCGCCCAGGACACATTTCTCTTTAACGACACCGTCGCCAACAACATCCGCTACGGCCGCCCCGAAGCCTCCCTCGCCGACATCGAGGCCGCCGCCCGCAACGCCCTCGCCGAGGAGTTCATCCTCGCCCTCCCCCAGGGCTACGACACCGTCATCGGCGAACGAGGCACCAAACTTAGCGGCGGCCAGCGCCAGCGCATCTCCATCGCCCGCGCTCTCCTCTCCAACGCCCCCATCCTCGTTCTCGACGAGGCCACCTCCCAACTCGATACCGAAAGCGAAGTCCTCGTCCAGCGCGCCCTCGCCAACCTGATGGAGGGCCGCACCGTCATGGTCATCGCCCACCGCCTCTCCACCATCCGACGCGCCGACCGCATCATCGTCATCGACCAGGGCCGCGTCAGCGAAGTGGGCACCCACGCCGAACTCGTCAATCAGGGCGGTATCTACCAGCGCCTGCACCAATTACAATATGTGGATCTGGACTCCTGACCAATGAAAATACGCAGCATGACCGGCTTCGCCCGCGCCCGCCGCACCGGCGCCGCCGGTGAAGCCACCGTCACCATCAAGAGCGTGAACCATCGCTCTTTGGACACCCACTTGCACCTCGGCCAGGAACTCGAGATGCTCGAACCCGAGGTCCGGCGCATGGTCCGCGAATCCGCCTCGCGCGGCCATGTCAATGTCCGAATCAGTTTCAGCGCCGCCCATGCCGCCTCCGGGGCCGGACTCAATCGCCCGCTCTTCGAAGCCTATCTCGCCGCCGTCAGGACCGCCGCCGAGGACTACGGCGCCACCGTCCAGCCTGACTTCCACGCCGCCCTCCACATCCCCGGCATGATGGCCCCCCCCCGCGATACCGATACCTCCGACGAGACCGCCGCTCTCGTCCGTGAGACCCTCGCCGAAGCCCTCGCCGCCTTCAACTCCTTCCGCGAACGCGAGGGCGATGCCCTCCTCGCCCTCATGCGCGAATGTGGCGAACGCATCGAACAGCGCGCCATCGAAATCGAAAGCCGCCGCGAAGAAGTCACCCCCTGGCTCCGCCGCCGCCTCGAAGAACGCCTCGGCGAACTCCTCGCCAACACCGGGCTGGAGCCCCAGCGCCTCGCTCAGGAAGCCGCCATCCTCGCCGACCGCAGCGACATCGCCGAAGAGACCGGCCGCCTCCGCGTCCACGCCCGCGAACTCCTCGCCATGTTCGACAGCGGCGGCGAAATCGGCAAAAAACTCGACTTCCTCCTCCAGGAAATGAACCGCGAGACCAACACCATCCTCAGCAAAACCTCCGGCGCCGGCGAACTCGGTCTCCGCATCACCGCTCTCGGCCTCGACAACAAAACCGACATCGAACGCATCCGCGAACAGGCGCTGAACGTCGAATGAGCCGCATCTTCATCATCAGCGCCCCCTCGGGCTCCGGTAAGTCCACCCTCGTCAATAACCTGATGGAGCGCGACCGGAACCTCCTCTTCTCCGTTTCCTACACCACTCGCCAACCCCGGGGCCAGGAACGTGACGGCGAACAGTACCGCTTCGTCACCCGCGAGAGCTTTGAACAAATGATCGCCCGCGACGAGTTCCTCGAACACGCTCAGGTCTTCGGCAACTACTACGGCACCCACCGGGAGGTCATCGACCAGGGCGCCGCCCAGTCCCGCGACGTCATCCTCGACATTGACGTCCAGGGTGCGCGACAATTACGAAGGAAGATCCCTGACGCAATCAGTATCTTTATCCTCGCTCCCTCCAGGGAAGAACTGGCGAAACGCCTCCGCGCGCGGAGCGAGGACTCCGACGAAACCATCGCCCGCAGGCTCGCGGGTGCGGGCAGGGAAATCGAGGATTACGCCCAGTACGACTACGTGCTGGTGAACGAAGATGTCGCCACGGCATCCGACCTCCTCTACTCCATCGTGAAGGCCGAACGCCTCCGGCGGGAAAGCCCCAGCGTGACGGCGAGGGTCGAGAAAATCCTGGCGAGCTTCGCGGCGCCGGCGTCGGAGAGGCACATGGAGTAACCGCTTTATGACCGAACGCATTCTGAGATCCCCCATTCACGCCATCCCGGACGACCCGGAACAGAGCGTCTACCGCTTCATCATCGTCGCCGCCAAGCGCGCCCGCCAACTCCAGGGCGGCCAGCGCAGCTTCCTCCCCGGCGCCACCAAGAAACCCACCGTCGCCGCCATGGAAGAAGTCCGCCGCGGCCTCGTCAGCTATTGGGAGGTCTCCGACGCTGAAGCCGGCCTCACTCCCGCCACGGAAGATTCAATCTAAACAGGAGTCTCCCTCTCGGCCATGGATCCGCTTCCGGTAGTCCTCGGCGTCGGCGGCGGTATCGCCGCTTACAAAGCGGCTGAACTCGCGCGCGCCCTCATCGAACGCGGCTGCGCCGTCGAAACCGTCATGACCGCCGCCGCCCAGGAGTTCGTCCAGCCCCTCACCTTCGCCGCACTCACCGGCCGGAAAGTCATTACTTCCATGTTCGGCGCACGCTCCGCCGATGAAGTCCTCGCCTCCAGCGTTGAACACATCGCCGTCGCCCAGCGCAACCGCCTCCTCGTCGTCGCTCCCGCTACCGCCCACCTCCTCGCCCAGTTCGCCCACGGCCTCGCCGGCGACTTCCTCTCCACTCTCTACCTCGCTTTCCAGGGCGCCGTCGTCGTCTGTCCCGCCATGAATACCGCCATGTGGGACCATCCCGCCACCCAGGACAACCTCGCCACCCTCCGCCGCCGCGGCGTCCTCGTCGTCGAACCCGAAGCCGGCAGCCTCGCCTGCGGCACCGTCGGCGTCGGTCGCCTCGCCGACCCCCAGCGCATCGCCTCCTTCGTCCTCCGCGCCCTCTCCTCCCGCGATGACCTCTCCGGCGAAACCGTCCTCGTCACCGCCGGGCCTACCCGCGA
>DNFG01000419.1 GCA_003487005.1 Bryobacterales bacterium | reverse complement strand
TCGTGTCCTCTCCCGACCCCCCCGCCGCAGCGCCGCCCGCGCCGGGGCCCCGTCACTGCCCACGATCTTCAGCGGCAGGCACGCCAGTTCATACCGCCCCGGCTCAATCCGCCTCAGATCCAGCCCCTCGATGATCCAGATCCCCGCCCCCAGCAGAATCTCGTGAGTCTCCACCAGATCCCGGTGAAATCCGCCCACCGACAACCCATCCACACCCACCGTCCGGACCCCCGCCTCCGCCAGCACCACCGCCGCCTCCCGCGAAATATAAACGAAATCCTCCGCAAACGGCCTCTCCAGCAAATCACGCGCACTGTTTTGCGTCTTAAACAGAATCCGCTCGCCCCGCTCCAGATCCCCCGGAATCTCCCCGGCCTGCACCGCCTCCGGATGGCTCGACTCCACCACCCGCGCCGGTCCCAGCACCGCCTCCAGCGGCAGCGCTTCCATCCCCGCGCCCTCGCGCAGAAAATGCCTCGGCGCGTCCATGTGCGTCCCCGTGTGCACGCTCACGTCCATCCGCGTCAGATTGCACGGATCGCCCCGCTCAATCCACATCGTCTGCTCATAGCGCGGCGGCGCGTCCCCCGGCCACACCGTCATCCCGTTCGCCAGCGGCATCGAAACGTCAATCCAATCGCTCATTGTCATCGCCCCACGATCGGCCGCAGCGGCCGCCAGTAGATATTCCGGTACGCCACCGGCCCGTGATCCCCCTGCAGCATCAGCGGATTCTCCGCCGCCTCCGCGATCGGCATGTGCGCCCGCGTCCCGCCGTCGACCTCCACATCCTCCTGCACCAGCACCCCGTTGAACAAAACCCGCAAGAACCGCGCATTCTCCACCTTCTTCCCCGAGGCGTCGAACCGCGGCCCCCGGAACCAGACCTGATAACTCTGCCAGTGCCCCGGCGGCCGCGCCACATTCACCCGCGGCGCCGACCCGCCCACCGGCTTGCCCTCGATCCACCGGTGATAAATCCCCCCCGCGTCCGACGTCTTCATCGGCTCCGTCGATCCGAAACTGTCAAACACCTGCACTTCGTACAAGCCATGCAGATACACCCCCGAATTCGACCCCTTCGACACCGTCCACTCCAGGTACAACTCCATGTCCCCGAACTTCTGCTCCGTCACCAGATTCACCGTCCGCCCCGTCGGTCCGTTCACAATCCGCGAACCCGCCTGCTTCCGCCCGCTCAACCGCGTCGGCGACAACAGCCGGTCGAAAAACACCCCCGGCGTCGTGAACCATTCGTTTGGCTTGTCCTTCTCCTGCCCCGTCCACCCCCCGAGATCCCGCCCATTCAGTAGCGGCATCCAGCCTTCCTCCAGCAGATACGGCGGATCCCCGTGATGCTCCCCGTCCGTCAACGGCGAACGCCCTTGCGCGGCCAGCAGACCACTCACCACGAACAACAACACAGCGGCACGAGTCATCCCGCCATTATAGGACCCCTCACTTCTTGCGAACAGGCGTCCGCCGCCGCGGCGCCGCCGGCGCCACCGGAGCCACCGTGTACCCCAGCGCCACCCAGCCCGCGCTCACCTCCCCCAATAATTCGAACCCGCTCCCCCCCAAATTCGCAGGAGCCCGCGTCCCCGCCTCGAATACCGTGTACGTCGCACACGGCCCGTCGCACGCCGGCAGCGTTTCCCCCGCTTCCAACGCCACCCGCATCGGCACCGGCACCGCCGTCTTCACCGCCCGCGTCGTCTCCAGCACCACATATCGCCCCGCCGTCGATACCGGCCCTGACGCAAACGCCGCCGTCTCCGCGTCTACATACACCCCCCGCACCGCCTCGCACTCCGCCAGCAGCCGCATCACCTCTTCCGCCGATGGATCCTCCAAGCCGATCACCAGATCGATCGCCCGGTCCCGCGCCGCGTCCGAGATCATCTTCAACACTTCCACCCGCGCTTCCGTCAGTGTTTCCCTCCCCAACATCAGATGAAACCGGTTCATCCGCAGCCGCGCCAGTTGTGCAAACCGGTCCAGCCACCACTCTTGCCCCCGCCCCCAGTCCTCCTCCGCCATCGTCCGCCGCACGCCCCGCAGCGGGACATTCGCCCTCCCCGTCACCGCCGGCAGACGCCCGTGGTTCCGCACCTGTTGCGCCGCCTCCAGCAATCCATACACCAACCCCCGCACACTCCCCGCCCGGATCAGGTTCGTCGTCGAAATCTGAAAACCCTCATCCGGCTGCAACATCGAGTACTCCGTCCGCACCACGAACCGCGCGGGACTCAACTTCCGTTCGCGGATCGCCTCATCCAGTTCGGCACGGGCGAAATCCAGTGGCCCGGCGGCGGGCGCAAGCACGGCGGCGGCGAACAACAGCGCCGCGGCTTTACTCAACGGGCCATCCTCCCGGCCCGGTCTGAATCGTTCGATGGGTATGGCATCACTCTGTTCCCAGCCTAACCCGCCCGCCCGCCTGTGCCAAATCGCTCAACGGCCCAAAAACTTGCCCAACATCCCCAGCGCCTGCCCCGCGGCCCCTCCCCCGCCGCCTTCCGTCAACAGACCCAGGATTCCCGCCGCGCCCCCCTGCTTCGACTGGCTCAGCGTCCCCATCAGCGCCGCCGCCGCCAGCGGCAGCAACTTCTTCAGCGCATCCTCGCCAATCCCCGTCTCCCCCGACACCTGCTTCGCCAGCGCCCGGCTCGCATCCTTGCTCCCCAGCAGATGCCCCAGAATTCCATTGCCCTCCTGCACCGCTTCCGGCTGCGCCAGCCGCTGCGGATTCTCCACATATTCACTGTGGTTCCCCCGCGTCAGTGCCCCCAGCAGGCTCTCCATCCCGCCGCTCGACGCCACATTCCCCTGCATCGCCTTCGTCAGCGCCGGCAGTAACTGTTGGACCGCCGATGTCGCCTGCCGGTTCTCCAGTCCCACCGTCTTGCCCAACTGTTCCACCACTCCGCCGCCCTGCGCCTGCAGCACCATGTCCAGCAAATTCATGTCCATTCCTCCTGTCTATCTACCATGTCATACCACCACGCCTCCGTGCGAACATGAAGACCGGATACCAATTCCCAGGAGGACACAACCCGATGGAACCCGTCGAACAACTCAAACTCAAATATCAGTCCGTCATCAACCTCGCCAAACAGCAGGGCGTCAAACTCCAGAACGTCCACCTCGAAAACGGCAAACTGCTCATCCGTGGACTCGCCCCCTCCCAGGACGTCAAGAACAACGTCTGGAACCAGATCAAACTCGTCGACTCCACCTTCGCCGATCTCACCTGCGACCTCACCGTCGACACTTCGCTCGCTCCGCCACCCCCGGAACCAACCACCTACACCGTCGTCGCCGGCGACTCCCTCTGGAAAATCGCCGAAAAACACTTCGGCAAGGGCAAAGGCGCCCTCTACCCCAAAATCATCGCCGCCAACCCCGGCAAACTGAAGGACGACAAGTCCGTCATCCACCCCGGCGACGTCCTCGTCATCCCCAATCTGGACTGACCCGCTCGCTAATTCGCCGGCATCGATGCCAGAAACCGGAGGCCCGTCACCTGCAGCAATCCTTCCCTGCGGGTGTGGGCCACCTGGAACCGTGCCGATAGATCCAGATCCGGAGCCGCAATCGCCCCCACCGGCACCGGCACCGAGCTCAGGCTCACCACCGAACACCCCTCGGCCGAAATGTCCCGCACATGCCCCCGGATCGTGTAACTCTGCTCCCCGTCCAGCCACAGCACCATCGCCCGTGACCACGCCGCCCGGCGCTCGCTTCGCCTCTTCTCTTCTCGCTTGTCCTTCATGACTCCCATCTCAGCAGCCCCGAACCGCCCGGACAAGAGCCCCCAGACCCATCCGCCACCCTCCCGGTTCCAGTACCCCCACGGATCACCCTCCCGCGCACCCTCTCCTGCAATCGTGATAGAAATAGTCCAATCCTTCTTTGAATCTGGGCTGCCCGGTGATGACGCGAATCCTCTTTCTGTCCCTTTGTCTGACTGCCGCTTCCCCGTTGCGCGGCGAACCCGTTGACTTCCAGCGCGACGTCCGCCCCATCCTCTCCGACGCCTGCTACCACTGCCACGGGCCCGA
>DNFG01000275.1 GCA_003487005.1 Bryobacterales bacterium | reverse complement strand
ATCGCCCCCGCGCCATCCCCGAAAAGAACGCACGTCGTGCGGTCGGTGTAATCGATGATTCGGGACATCGTGTCCGCCCCAATCACCAGCACCTTCTTGTGCGTCCCAGCACCCACCAGATGCGCACCCGTCGTCAGTCCGAAGACAAAACTCGAACATGCCGCGATCAGATCAAATCCCCACGCGTGTTTCGCCCCCAGCCGGTGTTGAACCAGGCACGCCGTCGACGGGAAAAAATGGTCGGGCGTGACAGTGCACACCAGGATCGCGTCCAACTCCGCGGCGTCGATCCCGCGCATCTCCAGAGCCGCCTTGCCCGCTTCCACCGCCAGGTCCGACGTGGCCATCTCCGGATCCGCGATGTGGCGCTCCAGAATCCCCGTCCGCTCCAGAATCCACTCATTCGATGTATCGACCAACTTCTCCAGGTCGCTGTTGGTGAGAACGCGCGGGGGAACGTACGTCCCGATCGCGCTGATTTTAACGTTACGCAAGAAGCCTTCCTTTGCCCTGCCGGCCTGCGCTCCGGCCGGTTACCGGGCGGCGCTCACCACGCGCGGACGTTTCCGATTCATCAGTCCCAAAAAGGACGCAAAACTCCATTGATATGCTATTCCGGAAGGGGATGCAACTCTCATTTGAACTCGAGGACGGCTATCGCGAGACCCCCGAGGAGACTTTCTGGCGTGTTTACCGCCAGATGCGGCTCAAAGTCCGCCGCTCTCCCGCCGAAGTCCGCTCCGTCCGCCTCCGCTGGCGCCCCTACGCCAACTCCATCTCCACCCTCCGCCTCCGCGACGGCGAAATGCACATCGGCCTCTCCGAAGCCCTCCGCCACGCTCCCGATGGCGTTCTTGAAGCCCTTGCCGAAATCCTCATCTCCAAAATTTTCCGACACCGCCCGGCTCCGGAATTCCAGTCCCGCTACCGCGTCTGGCTCAACTCCCCCCCCGTCCGCGCCGACCTCGAACGGCTCCGCCAGTCCAACGGCCGCAAACACACCAGTGGTTCCGCCGGCAACCACTACGACCTCCAGCAACTCTTCGACGACATCAACACCCGTTACTTCCACGGCGCCATCCCCCCTGTCTCCCTCGCCTGGAGCCGCTCCGCCTCCCGAACCCACCTCGGCCACTGGGACCCTGCCCACCAGACCATCGTCCTCAGCCGCTTTCTCGACCGCCCCGATGCCCCCCGCCTCGCCGTCGAGTATGTCATGTTTCACGAAATGCTCCACGTTCTCCACCCCACCGAGTTCGAAAACGGCCGCCGTAAGGTCCATCACCGCCGCTTCCGCGACGCCGAGAAAGCCTTCGAGGGACTCACGGATGCCAAGGCGCAACTCAAGCGGCTGTGTTCCGCGACATTGTCCTTCTGATCGCCCCAGCCGTCAGGCCGCGCCCGTCCTGCTCGGATCCAGGTGCAGCGCCCCACAGGCATCCTGCAAAGCGGCCAGCAGCCGCCCCGGTTCCACCGCCCGCCCTGTCAAACGGAATAGCACCAGTTCCAGCCGTACCTGCCACAACGCCCGGGTGAACGAGATCCGCGCCAGCAAAAGCTGCTCCCGCAGCATCGGCGACCCCTGCCCCGTCGCAATCAGCAGATGCCCCGCCCGCTGCAAGGTGTCGAAATCGTTCTCCAACGAACGCAAATAGTACCGGAACGCGTCCACCCGCCGGCGCCGCAGAGTCTTCTCCAGCTTCGGATCGTAACCCGGCAGCGTCCGCAGAAACGCAAAATCCTCCGGCGACAGCAATCGCGTCAGCGGCGCATACCGCGACGGCTCGATCTGCTCCCAGTCCTCCGGCATCTCGTCAAACCGGTGCCGCGAAGCCGTCAGCCGGTAATAAAGCAGCGCGATCAATCCAGCGGCGGTAACCGCAATCAGGATGGGGATGAACGGTATTGACATGACTGGGAGTGCCCTAGCCGACTCTATTCGGCTAGCCCATCGTACACCGAAACACTCCTCGACGTAAACAATATTTGTTCTTAAATCCTACCCTCAAATGAGCGCAAATCAGATGTTCTTGCGCCTTGATTCAAGCACCTGATTCAGCTCCGCTAACTGACCCAGCAGCCGCCGCTCCGTCTCCGGACCCCGCGGAATGATCGCCGCGCCCACCCGCGATTCAGCCCCCGCGCGCAGACAGATCGCCCACCACCCCAAACACACAATGTTGACCAACGTCGAAATCCCGCTCATCGGACGGTGCCATTCCGGCCCGCCCAGCATCCGTACCGCCACGGTCACCCCCGTCGCGAACAGAGGAATCAGAAATCCGAAACTGTACAACTGAACATTGCGTGCCAACGGCATAGGGAACCACAGCACGAACCCCAACAGAATCACCAGGCAAAACATCAGCGTCAGCGCCATCATCTGATCGAAGAGCAGGAGAATCCGCAGAAACGGAAAGCTCTCGCCACTGAAGTCGAACCCGTATGAGATCGCCGCCAGCGACCCCAGCGCACAAAGCACGACCACCCAAACCATCGAATTCCGCGAGAGTAGCGACAAACCCCGGTACTCAACCAGAACCTGCGCTGCGATCTCCCGTACCACCAGCGCCGCCAATCCCGATCTCACGATCACTGCCCCAGCCCAGGTGTATGCGTATGCGTTCGTATTGAATTGCAGCGCCATCAAGAGCAGCGCCCCCACCATCGAAAGCCCAAGATAGGCAATCAGACACCTGTGCTGCGCGGCTAAGCCCAACGAAATCAACCGCGCGAGCAGCACCCCGTACAGAATCGTCTGTGCAATCCAGAGGGCCTGTTCGAGAAGGGGCAGTTCGGGCATCGTTCGCGGAGATCGCCGCCGGCCCACGGTGGCCGAAGCGGAAGTTCACCGATAGCATATCAGTCTTCTAATGGGAAAGCGGCGAGACGGATGTCTCGCCGCACCAGCGGGGCATTCAGAAATCGAAGAGAATCAGCGGATTGCGGAGGGAACGGGCAGGCTGTCGGGGACCGCGCTCGTCGAATCAGGCGGGGGTTCCGGCGGAGGCGTCGGCGGGGGGCACGGCAGGCAATCCGGCCACGGATTGTTGAACATGGCGGTGTCCGGCAGCGTGGCGGCGCCAAAGGTGGGGACGATCAGAATCAACGCGAGAAACAGACGCTTCATGGTGGTGTGTGCTCCAGGGATTTTTCCTGAGGTGTGTGGCCTCGAACAAACATTACCCGGATGCTCGTGAATTCGGACCGCCCGCGCGAAGATTTTCTGAACTCGGAACGAACCCCTGCTCCCCGCCCGCTGACCCGCTCTTTCTCGTGTTTTTGCCCGAATTGACGCGGACCCGCGTTTGCATCATAGTTGGGAATAGAGATGTGAACAGCGGACGGGCTTTGAACGGTTTCAACGGATGAAGATGGACCAACGGCATCGGCCCAGTGAGGATTTATGGCGCCGGACTCTCGCGCAGATTCCTTCCGTCTTTGGACGGCTGGACTACCTCGCGCGTCTTCGCGACCCCAATAGCGGCATCTATAAACACCACGGCCTCGCTCAGGTCTTCGGAGAAGCCGAAGCCGACCGCGCCCTCCGGGAAAGCCACCTGACCAGCTTCCACGAATGGCTCGCCCTTCCCCTCGAACACCAGAGGGTCGATTTGGCCCTGTTTTTCTCCGGTTTACTCGTTGACCGCCAGACTCTGATCGAGACCTGGCTCCGCCTCGCCCATTACCGCAACCTCATCCCCGCCTCCGCCCGGGAACCCGAGCGCCTCCTCTACCTCGCGGATATCGAGACCCTGCTGCTCGGCCTCAGGAGCGGCCCGGCGTCCGCTTCGTGAAATCCAGCCGGTGTGCCACCCCGGCCACCCGCCCCACTACCTCAATCTCCTCCGGAAACCGGAAAACCCTTGGTTCCAGCTCGGACGCCGGATGCGGCATCGCCACCAGCGTCTCCCCCATCTGTGACGCCCATGAACAGATCCAGCCGTCCCGATGCTCCAGGAAATAAATCGGTCTGTCCGCCTCGCCTGTCCATCCTGTCTTCTCCACCTTCCGCCGCGATTCATCAATCAGGACCAGACTTCCCGGTGCGAGCAGCGGATGCATCCACCAGTCGTCCAACCCCAGAAACCCGTACCGGTGGTTCCTTAAGTCCAATCTTCCCACCAGCATCAACGGCAATACGCCCCAACTCTGGATAAACCGGCTCAGAAAAGTCGTCCGCGACAGGTCGATTCCCGGATCCAGCGACAGCGGCACCTGAATGTGTGCTTCCGGTCCCGCAGTCTCCGGCGAAAGTCCCAACAAATGGGTCCGCTCCGGCTGTTGTACATGCAACGCGTCCCCAGGCAGGTCCGGCAGGTTGACCCCGTACCACCGCAGCACCTCCGGAAAGTCCAGCCGGTAAATCGTGCACAACGAGTAGAGCTTGTAGATCGTCGGCACCACCCCCCGGTTCTCGATATCCGAAAGACGGCTGATTGCAATCGAAAATTCGCTGTTCTTTCGCCGGTCCGCCAACCGCTGACTATACTCCTCCACGTCCCGGTAACGGAGCCCCATCCGCTCCCGGGCACGTTTCAGTTTCTGGCCAGCAGGTTCCATGGTATGATCTCAGCGCGGCTCCGATCCGGCAGGTAACACACGATATGTCGCCTAGAATCAATTGTGTTCCGATTTCGGAACAAACTCAAGAACTTGCTCCCGATTTTCCGCGTTCCTCCGGGAGACTCCCATGAAAAAGCGCCCGACCCCCGTCCGTGTCGCCTTCCAGGGTGAGCCCGGCGCCTTCAGCCATGAAGCCGTCATGCGCCTCGCCGGCCCCGACTCTCAAATCCTCCCCTGCCCCCGCTTCGAGGACGTTTTTACCGCCCTCCGCGATTCCCGCTGCGACGCCGCCGTCATCCCCATCGAAAACACCCTCCACGGCTCCGTCCACGAGAACTACGACCACCTCCTCAACTTCGACCACCACATCACCGGCGAAACCAACGTCCGTATCGTCCATAACCTCATCGCTCCCCCGGGCGTCAGGTTCAAGGACCTCCGGCGCGTCTTCTCCCACCCGGTCGCCCTCAACCAGTGCCTCCACTTCCTCGCCGCCAACCCCCAACTCGAACGAACCCCCTTCTACGACACCGCCGGCAGCGTCAAAATGGTCATGGCTGACGGTCTCCGCGACGCCGCCGCCATCGCTTCCGCTGTCTCCGCCGGGATCTACGGCGCACGGATCCTCAAGAAATCCATCGAGGACGATCGCGAAAACCACACCCGCTTCTTCCTCCTCCGCCGCGCCGGAGAGGCCCCCCTCCCCGCCGCCGGCCCCCCCAAGAAGGGCTGGAAGACCTCCCTCGTCTTCACCACCCGCAATCAGCCCGGCTCTCTCTTCAAGGCACTGAGCGCCTTCGCCCTCCGCGATCTCAGCCTCACCAAAATCGAATCCCGGCCCCTCCGCGGCCGCCCCTGGGAGTACCTCTTCTACGTCGACCTGCTCGGCAGCACCGGTGATCTCCGCGTCCAGCGTGCCCTCGGCCATCTCGAGGAACTCGCCGACCTCCTCCGCGTCCTCGGCAGCTACCCCAGCTAGCCTGCCCCGGTCCCCCCCCGAGTGACCCCGGCGCCCGGCGGTGTTACACTCGTAGCCCCTGCACCAAAGCGTCAGGTATCCCGGCCGACCCCTCAGGAGGGACCATGATCGTTCTCAATCGGGAAGACGCCCCCGTCGCCATCGCCGGCGACGGTGTCGAACTCCGGAAAATGCCCGCCGGCGCCCTCAGCGTCGCTTTTGTCCACGCCCGGCAGGGCATCGACCTCCGCCCGGCCTGCGCCGGACTCCCGGGGGACCTCTGCCAGTGTCCCCACTGGGGCTTCATTCTCAAGGGCAAAGTCCGGATGCACACCGCCAGCGGCCACGTCGACTTCCAGGCCGGCGATGTCGTCTACTGGGCCCCGGGTCATGCCCCCGAAATGCTCGAAGACACTGAGTATGTCGACTTCTCGCCCACCGCCGAGTTCGACGAAGTCATCCGCCACCTCACCCGCCCGCCCGGCTAATCCCCCGGCGATAGCCCCTTCAGCCTCATGTACGTCACAATATTGCCGTAATGCAGGCTCGTATGAGCGATCAGATGGCTCAAATAGTAGCTCTTCGGCCGCTTCGTCCCTGACGGGGCGGTCACCACTTCCGCGAGCGTCGCGTCCGTCGCCCCCACCATCGCCGCCTCGCAGTAAGCGAACGCCGCCTTCAGCGTCGTCACGACCTCCGCCTTCCCCATCGCCGCCTGCGCGTCCACCTTCGGACCCTGCCCCGGCTTGCCCTGAAAACTCGCGCACAGGCTGTAACTCGCTCCCGCCGTGTGCAGCAGCATCCTCCGCAACGTGAAAACCTCCGGCGTCGGCTGGAATCCGTAAATTTCCTCCGTCGCCTTCTCCGCCGCCTTCAGCACGCTGCCCGCCACCGCCTTGAACTCCCCCCGGATCCCTTCCAGCGCCGCCGTCTGCGCCGCCGCCGGCCCCCCACTCAGCAGCGCCGCCGCCATCGCCAACATTACAATCTGCCTCATTCTGAATCCCCCCTTCGGGAATTCCGCCAGTATACCAGTGCCTGCGCGACAATACGAAAACACCATGCCCATCCTCTACCGCCACGGCATCCAAAACATCGACTTCAACGACGTCCTCGATCTCTACGCCGCCTCGACCCTCGGCGAACGCCGCCCCCTCCACGACCGCGAACGCATGCTCGCCATGTGGCAAAACGCCAACCTCGTCATCACCGCCTGGGACGGACCCCTCCTGGTTGGCCTCGCCCGCTCCTTAACCGATACAGACTATTGCACTTACTTGTCCGATCTGGCCGTCCGCGCCTCCCATCAGCGCCAG